>JBLMWN010000238.1:0-9609 GCA_050257255.1 Betaproteobacteria bacterium
GCACGATATATAAAGGTTGCAAGCCTACTTGTAACTTCTTACAGCCAAGTGCGCATACTCGAACGTGAGCGGTTCCTTGTGGAGCTCCGGTTCTTTGTCGACGGCCTTGTACTCCCATGCCGAGACATAGCTGAAGTTCCTGTCGTCTCGGACGGCTTCGCCGTCGGGCGTCTGGTGCTCAACGCGGAAGTGCGCTCCGCAAGATTCGTCACGCCGCAAGGCGTCCCTTGTGAGGAGCTCGGCGAACTCGAGGAAGTCCGCCACGCGGCCCGCCCGTTCAAGTTCCTGGTTTAACTCCGCGCCGCTTCCGGAAACGTTCACATTCTGCCAAAACTCTGAGCGGAGTTCTGGGATCGCTTTCAGCGCCTGCATCAGACCGGCTTCGCTCCGTGTCATGCCCACAGTGTTCCACATGAGCTTGCCGAGCTGGCGGTGGAACTCGTGGGCTGTCTTTTTCCCTTTGACCGAAAGGAGCCTTCTGGTGAACGCCTCGACATCTTCACGGGATTTTTTAAACTCAGGGTTGTCCGAGGTCGCCGCTCCGGGCTTCGTACCGGCAAGATAATCCGCGATCGTGTAGGGGATGATAAAGTATCCGTCTGCCAAGCCCTGCATCATCGCGCTCGCGCCGAGCCGGTTCGCGCCGTGGTCGGAGTAGTTCGCCTCTCCGAGGACGAAGAGCCCACGGAGGTTGCTCTCCAGATTGTAGTCCACCCAGAGCCCGCCCATGACGTAATGCGGTGCAGGATAAATACGCATCGGCTGCCTGTACGCGTTCTCTGCCGTGATCCGCTCATACATTTCGAACAGGTTCCCGTAACGCTCGCGGATGGCGTCCTCTCCCAGGTGCCTGATGGCGTCGGAAAAATCGAGGTACACGCCGCGGCCTCCAGGCCCGACGCCTCTGCCTTCATCACAGACCTCCTTGGCGGCCCGGGAGGACACGTCGCGCGCCGCAAGGTTGCCGTAAGAGGGGAATTTTCGTTCGAGAAAATAGTCGCGCTCGGCCTCGGGGATCTCGTTCGGGGGACGCTTATCTCCTTTGATCTTCGGAACCCAGACCCTGCCGTCGTTCCGGAGCGATTCGGACATGAGTGTGAGTTTGGCCTGATGTTCTCCTGTTACCGGGATACAGGTGGGGTGGATCTGGGTGAAGCAGGGGTTCGCGAAGAACGCGCCCTTCTTGTACGCCCGGTACGTGGCATTGACGCTGGACATGACGGAATTCGTCGTGAGAAAATAGACGTTCGAGTATCCGCCCGTCGCAAGGCAGACTGCGTCACCTGCATAGGATTCGATAGCACCGGTCACGAGATCGCGGACTGTGATGCCCTTTGCCTCGCCATCAACGACCACAAGGTCAAGCATCTCCGTGCGGGGATGGAGCGCTACCATGCCGGCTTTCACCTGGCGCGAAAGTGCGCCGTAAGCACCGAGCAGGAGTTGCTGGCCGGTTTGGCCGCGTGCGTAGAATGTGCGCGAGACCTGGGCGCCGCCAAAGGACCGGGTCGAAAGGTAGCCCGCGTAGTCACGCGCGAAAGGAACGCCCTGGGCAACGCACTGGTCGATGATGTTGGCACTGAGCTGCGCCAGGCGGTACACGTTCGCCTCGCGGGAGCGGAAGTCTCCGCCCTTGACCGTGTCGTAGAAGAGACGCTCGATGCTGTCGCCGTCATTCGGGTAGTTCTTGGCCGCATTGATGCCGCCCTGGGCCGCGATGCTGTGCGCGCGGCGCGGCGAGTCCTGGAAACAGAAGACGTCTACATTGTAGCCCAGTTCCCCCAGCGAAGCGGCAGCGGACGCGCCTGCGAGGCCCGTGCCGACCACGATGATTCGGTATTTCCGCTTGTTCGCGGGATTGACCAGCTTCATCTCCGCGAGGCGCTTATCCCACTTCTCGTGAAGAGGGCCTGAAGGTATTTTCCCGTCAAGGATCATATGATTAAACTCGTCGCAAGGGGCATGGCATAGGGCTTAACGATAGAACCAACTATGCTACGCACTCTGCTCCCCGTTTATTTATCCTTTCAATATTCCCGCAACGATCACAACCGGTATTGCAATATACCAGAGAAAAAGAATAACAGACGCGATCGCACCATACTTTTCGATCAGAGGAAGCGTCTTATCGTTTGTCAGGCCCCAGGTCTGGAACGAGCTTTGAATGCCGTGGAGCAGGTGCAGGCCCAGAGCGGCAAGGGAAATAACATAAACCCCGGCGATAGCGGTCTGCTGAAAACTGCGCAGAACCATAGTGAACACATCCGGTCTGCCGAGGACATCCTGATGGATGTCCGCAGCGAGCGAGGGATTCGTAACCTGGAAGGTGAATTGAAGAAGATGATAGATAAGGAAGACGGCGATGATGACGCCGGTCCAGATCTGGTACCTTCCGGCGAAGGTTGCCTTGAGGTAATGGGTCACGGCATAGGGCTGCGACTTTGCTGCATAATTCTCGAGTTTCAGAACCGTTCCGTACCATATATGGAAGACGAAGGCTGCAACCAATAGGGCACGGCCGCCCCAGACAAAAACTGGAAGGCCGTACAGAGCCACGACATAGGCATTGAGCGCATGGAAGAAGATGGTCGAATTTCCTGCGATGTGAAATATGATAAAGATGACCAGCACCTGGCCGGTGAGGGCCATCGTGATTTTTCTGCCGATGGTTGATGTGGGTACGAGCATGGCATTTCCTTCGTTGCCGCGCGGGGATATAGCGCTATGCTTCGGTAATCCCGCCTTCAGTCATTTTCTTCGGGTCGAGCAACGTATCCAACTCTTCTTTCGATAAATCAGTCATCTCAGCGGCGACATCTTTGAGCGACTTGCCCTCCGCGTATGCCTTCTTCGCGATCTTTGCGGCCTTATCGTACCCGATGACGGGGTTCAGCGCAGTCACCAAGATCGGGTTTTTGTCCACGAGCGAAGCAATGCGCTCGCGGTTCACGGTAAAACCGGCAATTGCCTTGTCGGCAAGCAGCCGCGAGGCATTCCCGAGGAGCGTAATGGACTGCAGCAAGTTGTACGCGATGACCGGCAGCATCACGTTCAGCTCGAAATTGCCATGCGAATTGCTGAGCGTTATGACCGCGTCATTTCCCGTTACCTGGGCACAGACCATCATCATCATTTCGCACATCACGGGATTCACCTTGCCGGGCATGATGCTCGAACCCGGCTGGAGCGCGGGCAAGGATATCTCGCCGAGACCTGCGATCGGGCCGCTGTTCATCCAGCGAAGGTCATTCGCCATCTTCATGAAGGACGAGGCCGTGGTCTTCAGTTGTCCCGATAATTCCACTGCCGTATCCATGGTCGCCTGGGCCGCGAAGTGATTGTCAGTTTCCGTAAAGGGGAGAGAGGTGCGGCCGGCAAGTTTGTGGGCAACGATCTTGCCGAAATCCGTCGGGGTATTGATGCCGGTGCCTACGGCAGTGCCGCCGATGGCGAGCTTTGCAAGACGGGGCAACGTGGATTCGACCCGGGTGATGCTCTGCTCGACCTGAAAAGCCCAGCCACTGATCTCCTGGCTGAGCTTCACGGGCATGGCGTCCATCAAATGGGTACGGCCGGTCTTCACAATGTCGGTGAACTCGGCCTTCCTCTTCTTGAGCGTTTCCTGCAGATGCCTGAGCGCAGGGAGCAAAGTCTCATGAACTTCAAGATAGGCGCTCACGTGAATGGCAGCGGGGATTACATCATTGGACGACTGGCCCATGTTCACGTGATTGTTCGGGTGGACTTTCGTTCCGTCATTGAGGATCTGCCCGGCCCGGTTTGCGATCACCTCGTTGGCGTTCATGTTCGTGGATGTGCCGGAGCCGGTCTGGAATATGTCGAGTGGGAAATGATCGTCCCATTTCCCGTCGGCTACTTCCAGCGCCGCCTGATGAATGGCCTGGGCGATCGCCGGATCGAGCAGCCCCATTCCCGCGTTCACTTCGGCGGCAACAGCCTTGATGAGTCCCAGTGCACGGATAAAGACACGGGGGAAGCGGATGCCGCTCACAGTAAAGTTTTCAACAGCGCGCTGGGTCTGCGCCCCGAAAAGCGCATCTGCGGGCACCTGTACTTCGCCGAGCGAATCCTTTTCTATGCGAAAGTTTGTCATACGTAAAACGTTGAACCAGTCGCAAAGTTTAAAACTCTTCGAATCAATGAATTAAGATTTACTTCGTGTGCTTGGCGTCTTGATGGCAAGGAAGGTTCGTGAGAATTATAGCATCAATTATACCAATTTTGTCCAACTTTTGCATCGTGATTTTAAAAAAGGAAGGGATCCTGCTGTGGTTATTCACTCTAGCGTGAAAATACCATGCCTCATGCGGAACGGCCATCGATAATACACGAGGCCTGAGTTGACCCAGGACGGGATTGAATCTATAATTAACGAAGAGGAGAAAGGCCATGAGCTACAAATGCAACCCCGACTACAGCTGCAGCCCCAGTTACAGCATTACCATCAGGGTGGAGATCGAGAACATGATCGGGATGTTCGCAAAGATCGCCACAGCTATCTCGAGCGCCGGCGGCGACTTGGGCTCCGTGGACATCGTGCGCGTGGAAAAGGGCAAGATCATCCGGGACATCACGGTAAATGCACGGAACGAGGAGCACGAAAAGCAGATTGTAAAGGCCATCAAGACCATGGCGGGCGTCAAAGTCCTCAGGGTTTCGGACCGTACCTTTTTCGCCCACGAGGGCGGAAAGATCGAGATCAGGAACAAACTGCCGGTGCGCGACCGGAACGACTTGTCCAAGGTCTACACCCCGGGAGTGGCGAGGGTGTGCATGGACATTCATCGCAATAAGGAGCATGCGTACCGCTACACCATCAAAGGCAATTCCGTAGCCATCGTATCCGACGGCACCGCGGTCCTGGGGCTCGGTGACATCGGGCCCGAGGCTGCGCTTCCGGTCATGGAAGGCAAGGCCATGATCTTCAAGGAGTTTGCAGGCATCGATGCATTTCCCCTTGTGCTCGCAACCAAAAACACGGACGAGCTCGTCGCGACGGTGAAGAACATTGCGCCCGCCTTTGGCGGCATTAACCTTGAGGACTTCGCCGCGCCCCACTGCTTCGAAGTCGAGAGCAGGCTCAGAAAAATGCTCGACATTCCCGTGTTCCATGACGACCAGCACGGCACTGCCGTCGTCGCCCTGGCCGCGCTCATCAATGTCTCGCGGCTCCTCAGGCGTGATCTCAAAAAGTTCAGGGTCGTTGTGGCCGGAGCCGGCGCGGCAGGTACGGCAGTCACAAAGATCCTGCTTGCCTCAGGCGTCAAGGACATTGTCGTCTGCGATAGGTCCGGCGCGCTCTACGCGGGCAGGAAACAGAACGTGGATCCGAACAAGCGGCAGCTCGCGAAAGTGACCAATCCTCGAAAGGTGAAAGGCAGCATCTCGGATGCCATGAAGGGGGCGGATGTGTTCATCGGCCTCTCGGCGCCTAACATCATCACCGCCGACGATGTCAGGAGGATGGCCAAAGGCCCCGTTGTTTTTGCTCTCGCGAACCCGGACCCTGAAATATCGCCCGAGGAGGTTCATGAACTCGTTCGGGTGATGGCCACCGGCAGGTCCGACTACCCGAACCAGATCAACAATATGCTCGGTTTTCCGGGCATCTTCCGGGGCCTGCTTGACGTGCGGGCGAGGGGCGTGAACGAAGCCGTGAAGCTTGCCGCGGCCAAAGCCATCGCTCATTCCGTTGCGACAGAAGAACTCCACGAGGACTATATCATCCCGAGCATATTCGACCGTACGGTCGTTTCGTCAGTTTCCGCTGCTGTTGCCGATGCGGCGAGGAAGACGGGACTCACGAAATAATAGTTCGGAGCCGGGAGTTCGAGGTGAAAAGTAATAACCTCCTCCGGCTTTGTTTTATGCTCCGAACCCAAGACTCCGAAGACGAACTGTACTCCAAGGGAGAACCATGAATCGTGATCATGATCGCTTGCACCGCGACGAAAAAGACCTTCGCAGTCTCGGGATGACCGAACTGCAGACGATCTACGCCGACCTCGGCCTCACCAGGGACGAACTCGATCTCCTGTCCACGCCGCGCAGGTCCTTTACCGTCAGCTTCCCGGTCAAGATGACCACGGGCAAGAAGCAGATGTTTTCCGGCTTTCGCGTACAGTACAATGACGCACGGGGTCCTGCCAAGGGCGGCATCCGGTTTCATCCCGAAATGGACGAGAAGCACGCAAGCGAGCTTGCCTTCCTTATGGCGCTCAAGTGTGCAGTAGTGAACATCCCTTTCGGAGGTGCGAAAGGCGGCGTTGCCGTGAATCCCATGGACCTATCCCGTCGCGATCTCGAGCTCGTGACACGCGGGTACATACGTGCCATAGCGGACTACATCGGGCCCTTCAAAGACATTCCTGCACCCGACGTATACACCGACGAGCAGATCATGGCGTGGATCCTCGACGAGTATGAGCGGATCAAGCGCGAGCATGTGCCTGCCATGGTCACGGGCAAGCCGCCGGAGTTGGGAGGCATCGTCGTGCGCAGGTACTCTACCGCACTGGGCGGCATTCACGTCCTCGAACAGGCGCTGAAGGAGCGAGAAATGGATCCCCGGGGCCTTCGTGTGGTGATCCAGGGCTTTGGCAACGTGGGTGAGAACGCCGCGCGGCTCCTTCACGAGCGGGGGTATACCGTCATCGCCGTGAGCGACGTAGACGGCGGTATCCTGGAGCCGGACGGACTTGATATCCCCGTGGTAAGGGAGCACAGGAACAAAACGGGCAGTGTGGTGAAATTTCCCGGAGCCAAAGACATCACCAATGCCGAGCTTCTTGTAGCTGACTGCGATGTGCTGGTCCCGGCGGCGCTTTCGAACCAGCTCGACGCGAACAATGTGAACGATGTGAAGGCGAAGATCGTTCTGGAACTCGCCAACGCGCCGACCTCCGCGGCGGCTGATGATATTTTGTTCAAAAGGGATATCATGCTTATCCCGGACATCCTTGCGAATGCCGGCGGCGTTGTCGTCAGCTATTTCGAGTGGAGCCAGAACCTGAACGGCGACGTCTGGCCGGAGGACAAGGTCCTCGAAAAATTAAAGCAGATCATGATCACCGCTTTCAGTGATGTCCATACGCACTGCCGCGAAACGCGCTGCAGGATGCGCAAGGCGGCATACGAACTGGCCGTTAAGCGGATTTTAAATGCCGAGAGACTGAGGGGAAATTTATAGTACTTTAGGTGTATCCGCAGCAACGTCCCCGGCAATTGTACAATTGTCATTGCGATCTCGTATCAGCATCTTTCCATTCTCTACACCGCTGTCGCTGTTCTCGATAAGTTTTCCCGTCGGTACTATCCAAAATACGTCACTCGATATGGAAAAAAAGTATCAAATATTACCCACTATTGAAATTTTGACCTATTCAATTTGGACTGGTTGGATTGAACGATACTACTTTTTTAGCACTTTTATCATCACGGAAGTGGCTATCCTATTGAAAAATTGATGAACTTATTAAACTGCTCATTTTTGAAGATACTCATGGAAAATACGTATTGCTCAGGCACAATAATTGCTGAATATTTAATAAAGTCATAACAGCCGCATGGCGCGCAGGAGGCCAGACATGGAGGATTACCTGAACATCAAAGAGATATGCCATGTATGTAAAGAAGAGATGACCACGATTCATGCGGAGATTGCACCGGGGCAGCACATCTTCGTATGCGAGAAGTGCCTGGAATCGGCGAAGCAGAACTTCATCTGGATCTGCATGCATTGCGGCAATGTGTACATCAGACCCAAGTCTCTCGTGCTCAAGCGCCTCAAAGACCCCGAGCTCAAACGGGCGTATCTTGAGTGCGAGGATCAACAGATCATTCAGGGGATCGACCGGTGCATCGAATGCGACTCGGAAGGGATCGTGGAGTACGTGGCAGCGGCAAAAAGCGCGAGGCACGGCGGGCACTGCTGATGAGCTCGTTCCGTACAACATCAGGGAAAGTGCAGGTGATGCGGCATGAAAAAGGAGCTTGCCGAACAGTTCAATCAGGAGGTGGACGGCTACCGGAACGCACTGCTCTACTGCGCCCGGAAGTGCGACTGGGAATCGTTCAAGGCGAAGGCCGGGAAGTTGTTTGATTATGTGGAATCCATCGAGTATTCGGAGATTGAGCGGAGGTTCTTTACGGTCTTTACTTCCATTCTTGTCGTCTTGTGCCTGGCCATTATCGCCCTCTTCGGTGTGGACTTCGAGGCCAATCCGGAATTGCAGCGGCTGAAGCAGAGCTTTGTCGCGGCCGCCATCGCGGGGAGCAGTTTCGAGATATATTTTTTCCTTGATTTCCGGATGTATATGGATTTCAAGACGTCCTTTTACAAGAAACGGCGTGAAAAATTCATTCGGAACATGGAGCAGGATTTCCGGGGCCACGCTATGCAGACCGGGCGCAACGCAGCAGCATCATGATAGAGTTCGACACGAGCGCAGGGCGAGACATAACCCTTGAGAGAGCACAGGTTTACGTTGCTCCTTGACAGGTTCACCCAGCAGAGCTATAAAATAAACAGGATACACTATATATTCCGAATATTCCGATAAAGCCAAACCCTCCGCGAGGAGAGGGCGGAAAGTCACGAATCTTCTCTTTGACAGTAGAAGATGGCCGAGCTGCCGAAGGATACTACGAGCGTGCAACCCGGCCTCTTTTATTTTCCAGCCGAGGCAGCGCTGTATATGTTTATTGCTGAGCCTCACCGCTACCGGCAGGGAAGCGATGAAGCAGAAGCCAGTGAAATAGAGAATAATTGCGCGGTAATTTTCCGGCGGCGGCCCCGGTCATGAGGGTGGAACATGAAACAGGATGTGCCGCAAAAAGAGCCGAAACGAGCAACAATCATCTTCGATGCTTCTTGTCCCATCTGCTCCAGTACGGTGAAATGGATAAGAGAGAACGAACGCGAAGGCTCCTTTGAAATGCTGCCATGCCAGTCGGATGCTAAGACTTCCCAATTCCCTGAAATCGAACGGGCATCATGCATGAAGGCCATGCATCTGGTCCTTCCGGACGGCAAGGTGCTGGTCGGCGAGCAGGCACTACCTGAGATTGTTACACGACTCAGACGCTATCGTTTCGCCGCTGTGGTGTTCAAACTGCCGGGCGCGGCAACGCTGTCTCGGATCGCCTACCGCTGGTTCGCGGACAGGAGGTACCGCATCGCGGCAATCCTGTCCCATTTGACAGGGAGCCAAAAAAGGCTGCATGAATAGATCAGAAAAGGAAGATACCATGAAAACGGTTCCTAAGAACATACCGACCCTTCAGGTCCTTGAGCCCAAGAAGAGGGTGGGTCTCATCGTCGTACTCACCGGCAATGGAAAGGGCAAGACCACCTCAGCCCTGGGCATGGCGCTGCGCTCCGCAGGCCACGGGATGAAGGTCTGCATTGTCCATTTTATGAAGGGCGATATGTATGCCGGCGAACTGGATGGGATCAAGAAACTCGCGCCGAACGTGGAAATACACCTCACCGGCAAAGGCTTCTGCGGCATTCAGGGGAACTCCCATGTTTATAAGGAGCACCGTGTCAATGCGCAGGATGCTGTACGGATTGCGCGGGAGAAGATC
>JBLMWN010000239.1:0-4671 GCA_050257255.1 Betaproteobacteria bacterium
GTTCCGGCTGACCGAGTTCCTGCCCCAGATAGGCAGGAAGCAATTCTTTGATGGTTACATCATTACACATCATAATCTATTCCTCTAACCGATGCATGATCCACGGCAAAGCACATAGCGCATTCTCATGGTTCCGGCATCTTGCATCTAATATCACGTTTCCTCATTCTTTATTCTTTTCGCCCATCACGGCCTTGAGCTTCTGCACTGCGTGATGATAATTCGCCTTTGCCGTGCCGACCGAGCATTTCATGATTTCGGCGATTTCTTCGAATTTTTTTTCGCTCTGTACCCGGAGCATCAGCGTCAGACGTTGCTTTTCAGGCAGACCGGCCAGGGCTTGCCGCAGCAGTTGCTTGTTCTCTTTGATGATCAGCGATTCAATCGTCCGGGGGTTCCTTTTTATGACAACGTCGTCGATTGACACCTGCTCGATCCGGGCGCGGTCGCGGTACACGTTCTTGGCGAGATTGATCGCGATCTGGTAGAGCCAGGTTTTGAACGTCGCCCTGCGCTCGAAGGACTTCAGGCCAATGAATGCCTTGACAAAGGCCTTTTGGATGAGATCCGAAGCATCCTCTTGGTTTCCTACCATTCTGTAGATCATGGCGTAGAGCGATTTCTGGTACTTCCGTACCAGATCGTCGAATGCTTCGCGATCGCCGGCTTCGGCTCTGTTGATCAGATCGAGGTCTTCGTCCATACACGCGCCGTATGCTGATTAATCAGACACCAGGTGTTGAAAAAGGTTGAATCGAAATGATATTTTAGAAATAGAACGCATATTTGTTTTACCAATAACGCCGAGCCTTGCAGCTATAGAGGATAGAGAGCTGCCATGATGAACGTTTAATAAAAAATGATTATCATTCATCCATTATATATTGTTTAACATCATCCGGTTTATCTACGTTTGTTTGCGCCCAATGCTTACATTTTGAGATCAAAGCTCATCACGGCTTTGCCGGTGCCGATTCTCCATCCTTGACATCCCGGTACAGGCAGACCCTGTTTCTGCCCGACCGTTTGGCCTGATACAACGCGTTGTCCGCCATGGTCACCAGGTCGGGGGTGTTCGCAGTGTCCGTGGGGAAGGAACTGATGCCGATGCTCACGGTTATCCGAAGTTCGCCGTGTGCGACCCTTGTCACCAGTGTTTTTTCCAGAATTTTCCGGATACGCTCTCCCATCTGCACGGCCCCCCGGCTGTCCGTGCCCACCATACCTACGGCGAACTCCTCGCCGCCGTACCTCGCCACGAAGTCCGAACCGCGAGCGGTTTCCTTCATGACCTTGGCAACGGTTTTGATTGCCATATCTCCGATGGGATGGCCATACTTGTCGTTCACCGCTTTGAACTTGTCTATGTCCATGACAAGGACGGAGAAGGGCCGAGGTTCCCGGTCGAGACGTCTGTATTCCTCGGCAAGCTTTTCCATGAACGTTCGGTGGTTCAAGAGACCCGTCAGTCCGTCGGTCCGGGCCATATCAAGGATGCTTTGGTGCAGCATGCTGTTGTCGACCACCATGGACACCTGGTTAAGCAGCGTGTCCATGAAATTTCGGTGGTATTCGGTAAAGATGTTCGTGCGGATCGACGCGAGGAAGGCAGCGCCGATAAACTTGTCCCGGGCGACGAGCGGCCTGCCATAGAGCGATTTGAGCGGCTGCTGGAGTTCCTTCAGGGGAAAGAGGCCGATCTCCCTGCCGCGATCTCCGAGATCGGGATCGTGATGAACAGTGACGATGCGGCGGTCGTCCCATTGGCTCTGCATATGCGTCAGGATAGCGCTTTGCGTGAGGGGAAAGCGGTGGCCCAGAAACCTGCTGTCGTAGCCTCTGAGCGCGGTGATGACCGCTTCCTTGGTCTGCTCGTCGTAGAGTAGGTAGGCACAGAAGTCGTAGGGGACAACTGACTGGACCTGGGTGGTCAGTTTTTCCAGGACGTCGCCGATCTCAAGGCTGCTGCTCAGGATCGAGCTCATTTCATGCAGGGCTGCAAAGTTCTTTGCCCGGATATCCATTTCGAGCGAGATGCGGATTTTCTCGATGATCTGGATGAAGAAGGGAATGAACCGGATCAGGGTATCCTGGGCCTCCTCGGGGAATGCGTCGTGCTCGAGGCTGTCGACAACCAGGACGCCGGTGACGCGGTCACCCTGCGCAATCGGCAGTGCAAGGAATGATTTCACCGGCACCTCCATGGTATAGTAACCGAGGCTTTTCGAAGGGATTACCATGTACGGCAGGTACTGGGGCTGGTTTTGCGCGGCGGCTATGCCGATGAGTCCGTTGCCTTTTGCGAACTCGACTGTGCCGGAGCAGACGGAACGGCTTTGGCTGCTCATTCCCCGGAGCGAGAAGACCCCGTCGCCGCGGTCGTCGAGAAAGAGGGCATAGGTATGGGCGGGCACGACGCCCCGAATCATTTTGATGAGGTCGCTGAAGGCGTCTTGCCGGTCACGCGCAACGCTCACGTGCGTGGCCTGCCGGCGCCTGTCGGTCAAGGCCTCGACGTTCGTCCCGCCGGCGAGGGGGTCTACGGCATTGGCATCGGAAATCAGCTTTTCATAGCGCTCCCTGGCCAGCGTTGCCTCTCTCCGCAAGCGGTGTGCTATGGAGGACGTAATGAATGCCATGCCGACAAGGGAGGCGGCGAAGACGCCGAAGACAGTCCACTGGGACTGATCCGCATTACCGGCGAGATGCAAGTTAAGCGCTTCGGTCGCAAGGGCGAGACTGGCGATAAGATACGCCCACGTGCGATGCAGGATAGCAGCAGCCGAGATCAGGAGAAAGTAGAGCGGGAAAAACGGCGAACCGAGGCCGCCGGTTTTCTGGTTGAGAAAATTGAGGCCGATGATTCCGAGAACGATAAAGTAAAAGCCGTTGGAGCGTTCTTTTGTAAAAAGGGCGGCATAGGAGAGGGTGAATACGAGGAAGACAAACCCGGCGAGCCAGAGGATCAGCAGATGGCTCGACAGGCCAGGACGAAGAAACAATCCCAAGCCGGAAGCGATACTGTAAATGACAAGGCCGGGGACGACGATTCTTCTCAAATTTTCCTTCTCCTGTTCATCTCTTCCTCGAAGTATTTCCGATACAGGACGTCCCACTCCCGGCTTCCCTCAGGGACCTTGCGAGACAATGACTGGATCGTGCGCCGCGCAGCCGTGTCCGCCTCATCCTCAAACTTGAGTTCGTCGGTAATGGTCCGCTTGATCTCGCGGAGGAGACGTTCCTCGGCTTGAAGCACATCGACGTTTCTGTCCTGGACCAGTTTGTCCAGGATCAGGTGAGAGACGTGGGATATCCTGTCTTCGCTTAAGCGCATGGTGTTCGATTCGTTCCGTTCCGTTTACCCCGTTAGTGAGCAGGTTCTAACGGGTTTACTTACTTAATCTGTCATGCCGGGTTGACCTGGAAGGTTCTTTCATTCGCAATCCGCATCCGCAATCTTAAATTACAGCACTATTCCCCGTTCCTTCGCCAGCTTCTGCTTGGTGAGATCAAACACCTTGCGATAGTCCATCTGCCCTTTTTTAATCTCGGCCTCGTGCGCGGACAGGATTTTTTCCACCTCGGCATTGAGCTTGTCTTCCGCCAGCATGTTCGCGGTGATCACCTCGGCGATCTTCTCCGATATGGTTGTCCGGGGCACGTCATACTTCGCCAATCCTTTTGTCTCAAGGTTCTTGGCAATCGCGTCGGCAATATGTTTGATCATTTCTTTAGGGAGACGCATCGAAATTCCTTTGAGGCATTATAACAGAAAAGGGAAAAAGTGGGGAAGGAAAAAGAAATTATTGCTTTTGCAAGATCTGCAATAATCAATCCCGTTTTTTGAGTGGATATATGCTCTCTGCGCTTCGGGGTAATTACGCCGCTTTTACCGGTCCCCGCACCTTGCGGACGTCAGCCCAGATATCCACGATGCCGAGGGCGATGACGAAAACGACGGACGGCATGGCCAGGATGAGGGCGATGATGAGCCCTCTGATAAAGGCCTTGATGCGTGCTCTCAGGAGATAGTGCTCCACAATGGCGGCGCCTTGGGCCAGGTACACGACGGAGAAGATGATCGCTAGGTTCCAACCGGTGAGCCTTGACGATTCATAGGGGAGGACGACGAGTGCGAGAGCTGCGATCAAACCCCATACCCAGACATCAGGAGCGTGCCAGGATGCAAAAGGCGGTTGGCTCATAGCGGGCGTTGCTCCAGGCTTTCGCACAATGATGGCACGGGCAACGCCGTAGCAGCATGCTGCCTGTGTTACCGAGGTGGCGATGGTAATGCTCGGGATGAGTCGCACCAGATTATGGATAAATTTGTCCGACACGGCATTGACCATTGACGCCATTTCAGCGAGCCCCAGGCTCGTATACAATTTTGCCGCTTCTGCTACGTTTCCCCGCAGGTATGCTTCAATTGCCTCTACCGGATTTTTACCGATCCGGATGAAGTAGACAGAAAGGGCAATGCCGATTACGGCCACGGGAAGGAGGCCGCCGAGAAGCGCTATGCGTTCCAGTTTCATGCTCCTGCGGATGCCTTCGGCAACCCCCACGGCCATGAGACCGAAGCTGAGCAAGAGGATGGCCGCGGCCTGCCATCCCCCGAGGGCAAAGGCGAGCACACCCGACGCGAAGAGGGCCGTCAGTCCTTCGCGT
>JBLMWN010000240.1:0-5737 GCA_050257255.1 Betaproteobacteria bacterium
TTCCCTGTGCTGACCGGCGCTGAGCTGATCGATATCGTCAAGATGAGAATCACCAAAGACATCATGAATCCGGTCATCAGCGACTCGGTCTTTTCTTCGTAAGAACAATAGGACTGCTCGCCCGGGGTTATTCTTCATTACTTGATTACTTGCGCAACCGCAGAGCCGGACCATGTTCCGAAAACCGGAGAGAAGTCAGGTGGGAAACAAATCAATCGGGACGATGCTTGCTCTCTACGTGCTCGTTCTCATGAGCGGATGCACGAGCTTTGAGCCTAGGCCCCTCTCGCCCGTTGACACGACCAAGGCATTTGAAGCCCGCACGCTGGATAACTCCGGGCTCAGGGAGTTTATTCAGCAGAACCTCAAGCACGAGGTGGCGCCCTGGCCGCCTGCGTCTTGGGATCTGACCATGCTCACGCTCGTGGCCTTTTACTATCATCCCGACCTGGATGTGGCGCGCGCAGAGTGGGCCGTGGCCAGAGCAGCAGTGATCACCGCAGGCGGCCGGCCCAACCCGAATCTGGGGTCCATATTCCAGTACGATGCCAATGCCGCTGCCGGCGTCTCTCCCTGGACGCTGGGGCTCAATTTTGATATTCCCATCGAGACCGCGGGCAAGCACGGCTACCGCATTGCGCGGGCGGAAGCGCTTTCCGAGGCGGCGCGTCTTAACATCATGAATGTCGCCTGGCAGGTGCGTAGCCGTGCGCGAAAAAATCTCATCGATCTTCATGCCGGCAGGCAGCGGAAAGCCTTGTTCAAAAAACAGTTCGAAGTCCAGGAAAGGTTCACACGCATGCTTGAGCATCGCTTCTCCTTGGGCATGCTCGCCCTGCCCTTCCTCACCGATGCGCGTATAGCGCGGGACAAGACGCATCTTGCCCTTGATGAGGCGACGGGACAGACAGCCGGGGCGACCGTGCGGCTTGCAGAAGGCCTCGGTCTGCCTGTCCGCGCACTCGAAGGCGTAAATTTTTCCTTCGATTTTATCGACCGCCTTCCCGGAGATTTTCCAGAGGAGGAAGTGCGGCGCCTGGCGCTTTTGAATCGCCCTGACATCCTATCCAGCCTCGCCGAATACGCTGCGAGCCAGTCCGCGCTCCAGCTTGAGATTGCGAAGCAGTATCCTGATGTTCACCTAGGCCCCGGCTATCTCTGGGACCAGGGGGAGAACAAATGGTCCATCGGGTTCTCTCTGACCCTGCCGGTATTCAAACGCAACCAGGGCCCTATCGCCGAGGCTGAAGCCCGCCGGCAGCAGGCAGCAGCCCGCTTTACTGCGCTTCAGGCACAGATCATTAACGAGATCGACCGAACCCTTGCCGGCTACCATGCTGCTAGGAAAACCTTCGAAACGGCGAAGGAACTCCTCAATGCTGAACTTACCCGGCAGGAGACCTTGCGGCGCAGACTCAAGTCTGGCGAGGCAGCGAGCTTTACCCTCGTGAACTCCGAAGTCGCGCATATTTCAGCCGAACTTTCGAACCTCGATGCGCTTGTCAAGGCACAGCAAGCTCTGGGATTGCTGGAAGACGCTCTCCGGCGTCCGCTGGATCAGATGGAAGCCATTCCCTTGGCGCAAGAAACGAACCGGCGGCCGGTACAGGAGAGGGAACCATGAGGCTTTCCAGAGGACTGAAAATCATCGTAGCCGTGTTTGCACTGTGCGCCGTCAGCGCCTTCCTCATCTGGGCCTTTCTCCAGGGAAGGAAAGAGCAGGCCGTGGAGCAGGAACGAGAGCGGCCCATCAAAGCTCCATCACGCGTCTCCATCGTGCACGGCAAAACCGCGATCACCCTCGATGCGGTCACCCAGAAGATGAGCGGTATTGTCACGACGGCCCTTGTCCCCGGTTTCTATGTGGGTCACGGCGGGAAACATACCCCCGGAGTGGTTGTGCCTGACTCTGCTGTGGTCTGGCTGGACGGGAAAGCATGGGCCTACGTGCAGAAAGGCCGCGAGCCATTTTTCCGGCAAGAGGTCTCTACAAATCATCCGGTCGGGGAAGGATGGCTCGTAACGAAACATTTTTCAGCCGGTGACCGCGTGGTCGTGCAGGGAGCGCAACTATTACTATCTGAAGAATTCCGGTCGCAGATCCGGATTAGTGATTAGCCGCCAGGACGCAGAGAACGCAGAGAAGAAACGTTTTTTGAAAAGAAGGAAGTCTTGATGTTGTTTTACCTCTGCGCACTGTTGCGAAAGCTTTTATCAGACTTGTCCTCATTAAGGCAGATAAGATTGTGAGCAAGGATAACGGCATGTTAACTGCGATTGTCCAGTTTTCTCTCCGCTTCCGGGGCGTGATCATCGCCCTTGCCTTCATACTCGCCGGCTACGGGCTCTATTCGCTCTCGCGGGCCAAGTACGACGTGTTCCCCGAGTTCGCTCCGCCGCAGGTCGTAATACAGACTGAGGCGCCGGGCCTGGCGCCGGAGCAGGTGGAGGTGCTCGTCTCTCAGCCGATCGAAAACGCAGTGAATGGTATTGCAGGAATCGAGTCCCTCCGCTCCGGGTCGGTCCAGGGTCTGTCGTTCATCACCATCACGTTCCGTCCCGACACGGACATCTACCTCGACCGCCAGATGGTGGCCGAGCGGCTGACAACCTTGGCCGGCCAATTGCCGCGGGAAGCGCAGGCTCCGGTCATGACTCCGCTGACCAGCTCCACGAGCATCGTGCAGGTGGTGGGACTGACCTCCGAGAGGCTCTCGCTCATGGCACTGCGGACCATCGCCGACTGGACAGTGAAGCAGCGGCTTCTGGCCGTGCCGGGCGTGGCCAAGGTGGCGGTCTTCGGCGGCGAGATGAAGCAGTTCCAGATCCGGTTCCGGCCCGAGCGGCTGGTGTACTACGGCCTCGCCCTCGAAGACGTGTTGGCTGCTGCGAGGCGCGCAACGGGCGTACGCGGCGCCGGCTTCATCGACAATGGCAATCAGAGAATCGTAATCCAGACCCAGGCACAATCCCTGACCGCGCCGGAGCTTGCCAGGACCGCATTGATCCGGGGAAGTGGCGCCGACGTGAGCGTGAGCGTGACCCTGGGGGATGTGGCCGACGTGGCGGAGGCGCCGGAACCGCCCATCGGGGCGGCTGCGATCATGGGCCAACCCGGCGTCGTTTTCATGATCTCGGCGCAGTACGGAGCGAACACACTAGAGGTGACGAAGAAGATCGACCAGGCGCTGGAGGAGCTCGGCCCCGCGCTGAAGGCGCAGGGTGCGGTCATTCATTCGGACCTTTTCAGGCCCGCGAACTTCATCGAGACGGCCACCGGCAATATGCGGTCGTCGCTGCTCATCGGAGCAGCGCTGGTGATTATGATCCTAGCACTCTTTCTCTTCAACCTCCGCACGGCGGCCATCTCCGCAGCCGCCATTCCTCTCTCATTGCTCGCGGCGGTAACGGTCATGGAACGGCTGGGCATGAGCCTCAACACAATGACCCTGGGAGGACTGGCCATTGCAGTCGGGATCGTGGTGGATGACGCCATTATCGACGTGGAAAACATCTTAAGGCGTCTCCGGGAGAACCGCGCCCTCCAGGATCCACGACCGGCGATCCAGGTCGTCCTTGATGCCTCTATCGAGGTACGGCACGCCGTTGCCTACGCAAGCCTGGCGGTGGCGCTCGTCTTCGTTCCCGTTTTGACCATGTCCGGGCTTGCGGGGAGGCTCTTCGCGCCCCTGGGCATCGCCTTCATCCTCGCCACCCTCGCATCGCTGCTGGTAGCCTTGACGGTGACGCCGGCCCTGTGCCTGGCGCTTCTGCGCGGCCGGGAATTCAGGGAACCTCCGCTGGTGCACTGGCTCCAGGCGCGATACAGCGTGCTCCTTCAGGGCCTGTTTCGCCGTCCGCGTATGCTTATGACCGGGGCGGCGTTCCTGGTTGCGGCGGGAATCGCGGTGGTCCCCTTTTTCAGCGGAAGCTTCCTGCCGGAGTTAAAGGAAGGACACTTCATCGTCCACATGTCCGCCGTTCCCGGCACTTCGCTTACGGAATCGTTGCAGATCGGACGCCGGGTGGCCGCCGAGCTTTTGAAGATCCCCTCCGTCCGCTCCGTTGCCCAGCGAGCAGGAAGGGCGGAGCGGGCCGATGACATTCTCGGGACCCAGGACAGCGAGTTCGAGGTGGATCTCAAACCGCTCAAGGGGGAGGAGGCCGAGTTCGCAGAGGCCGAGATCCGGCGCGTGCTGTCTCCGTTCGTCGGCGTTGACTTCTCCGTCAACACCTTTCTCACGGAACGGGTCGAAGAAACCCTTTCCGGGTACACGGCCGCGGTGGTCATCAACGTCTTCGGGAATGATCTCGACATTCTGGACAAAAAAGCCCGGGAGGTCGCCAGAGTGCTGAGTACAATCGCAGGAACCGTTGATCTCAGGATCCAGTCCCCGGCCGGCACCCCGCAACTTTCGGTGCGGCTGAAAAAAGAGAGGCTCGATTACTGGGGTTTCGACCCGCTCACTGTCCTCGATGCGGTACGTACCGCCTATGAGGGCAATGTCGTCGGCCAAGTCTACGAAGGGAACCGGGTCTTCGGCGTCTCTGTGATCCTCGACCCGAGGGAGCGACGGACCATCGGTGAAGTCGGCGACCTTCCGTTGCGTAATCCCGCGGGCATGAACGTGCGGCTCCGCGAACTGGCCGAAATCCGGGAGACTTCGGGCCGGTACGTGGTCCTCCATGAGGGCGCGCGGCGGGTCCAGACCGTGACGTGCAGCGTGACGGGACGAAGCATTAGTTCCTTCACGGCTGAGTCGAAAAAAAGGATCGCTTCCGCGGTCGCCCTGCCCGAAGGGAGCTATCTGGAATTCACCGGCACGGCAGCGGCCCAAGTCCGGTCCACGCAGGAGCTTACTATTCACTCCGTTCTGGCAGGGATAGGGATCGTGCTGCTCCTGTCCATTGTCACCGGCAGCGGCCGGAACCTCCTCCTCATTTTGTCGAACCTGCCTTTTGCCCTCGTGGGAGGCGCGCTTGCAGTCTTCGGCTCCGGCGGCGCAGTCTCTCTCGGCTCGATGGTCGGCTTTGTCACGCTCTTCGGCATCACTCTCCGGAACTCCATCATGATGGTCTCGCACTACGAACACCTGGTAACGGTCGAGGGCCTGACTTGGGGGCCGGAAGCAGCCGAGCGAGGCGCGCGGGAACGGCTCGCGCCTATTCTTATGACCGCCCTTGTCACGGCTTTGGGACTGCTCCCTCTCGCTCTCGGGAGCGGCGCGCCGGGCCGTGAGATCGAGGGCCCCATGGCCGTGGTGATTCTCGGTGGTCTTCTCACTTCGACCGCTCTCAACCTTCTCGTGCTGCCGACGCTGGCGCTTCAATGGGGAGAGTTTGGGAAAAAGGAAAGGTCCAGCAATCAAGCCAGACTATAAAGGGGAAAGGAGGTAATGATTATGCATTGGAGAATTGTGGAGCGGGGAATGGAGTTTGGATGGTTATTTATAATCATCTTTTCTATACTGATTATCTTGGGGATTGCCCATCTTGTCAATTTAGTTACCGGCAGCAGGAAGACTTTTGAAGAGTCACCACTTCGTATTATCAAGAGACGGTATGCGAAGGGAGAGATAACCAGAGAAGAATTCGAGAAAATAAAGGATGACATTAAAAAAGGAAAAAGCTGAAAATGCGGGCATGCTCCAAAATTTTCATGGAAATGACGCCCCCGTAATTTCTTTGAAAATTTATAGAAATGTTTCAGCTACTCTTGACTTGAAGTATCTGTTTC
>JBLMWN010000241.1:0-10543 GCA_050257255.1 Betaproteobacteria bacterium
CGGCCGAAGGGCAGACGCCGAGTTCTGCGACCTTATGACCGCCGGGCTGCCTGCCGCACTTCTTATGTTCCCAACAATTCAGTTTTTCCATTCCCCCCACCTCACGATCTTTCCTACTTCCTTTATGATTCGGATCCCCTGACAGCGTGACGGGTAGATGCTCGACCTATTCTAATGTTTTGAATCACGGGTAACAATGCCAGCAGGGGCGGCGCTTCCCCATTTCTGTTTTTCAAGAGTTCTTTCCATGCCCAGGCGCGTATGCGAGAAGCCGAGCTCAGTCGGATCTTCCTCCTTCTTTACCTTGTTCATGAATTCGCACCGCCAGCAGTTGTGCAGCTTCTGCGCGTAAGTCCCCTGGATTTTGCCGCCGCAGAGAGAGCCTGCAACGGCCCAGCACGCCCTGCCCGCGTTTTTGCCGCCGTGCGCACCGTCAAGTTCGGCGTACATGGTCGCGGGGCAGACGCCGAGTTCGGCCACGTTGTGCCCGCCCGGCTGCCTGCCGCATTTTTTGAATTCCCAGCAGTTCAATTTCTGCTTGTCCTTTTCCATTACCGGCGCTGCATCGAACAATATCCCCATGATTCAGGACTCCTTTTATCCTGTTATACTTTTTTTGTTTTGATGGACAATAATATACTGTCTGACAATACCGAAGTCAACCCGAATGTTTAAATAGATATTATTTGATAATTATAAGTTGAGGGACTTTAGCGGGCTTTTACCCCGTTAGAGAAAGCCGCCGACTTCTATTGGCAGTTGATTTTTACCAAATAGATTGCGGTACAAAGTCACATTCTATAAGCAATCAGAGAACTTGTTCTCTAACGGGGTTTACTGATTTTTTGTGCTTATTCTATCGATAGAGCTTATGATACCGCGCAGAATATTGACCTCTCTGCTGTCAAGCCGGGATCTGCCGAAGATCTGTCTGAGAGAGAACATTATCCGTTCCGGATGGTCCCGGTCAAGAAAACCGATTGTCACGAGTGTCTCCTGGAGATGGCGATAGAACAGTTCGAGATCTTCTGCCGGCGCAAGGTGCCGGTTTGTCGGCACGACGGTCGATCGTAACGCGACAAAAAACTCATACGCCACCACTATGACGGCATGAGAAAGATTCAGTGAGGGGAAAGCCCCGGACGAAGGGATCGATATGATCTCATGACAGAGAGCAAGCTGATCGTTGTCCAGGCCGTTTACTTCGCTTCCGAATACGATGGCTACGTTGTTCCGCGCAAGGAGAGGCGCGACGCGTTCCGCCGTCTCACGGGGAGACATGACATTCCTGCGCAGGCGGCTCGGATGACGCGATGTCCCGATGACGAGGTGCTGCCCGGCGATCGCTTCCCCGAGAGTCGGCATCAGCAGCGCCTGCTTTACGATCTGATCAGCTCCCGCGGCAAGCTTGAGGGCCTCGTTATCCGGGTCCTTCGGCGGATGGACCAGCACGAGCCTCCTCATGCCCATGTTCATCATACACCGCGCTGTTGCTCCGATGTTCGCTGGTGTCCTGGTATCGACGAGAATAATGCTTATATTATCGAGCGGAAAGTTAGTCTGCATAAACGTTGGTATGTATCAGCGGCCTGAGTCCTGTCACGCAATGTTAGATTATTACAAAAAGATGCGCTGCGAATATTCAAGACATCCAATTGTACGCCGTTCCGAATTTTCCCGGCTCTGCGCTGATTTGCGTACGATGCAATTGACAAACGATCCCGGGACTGATAAAGTAGCGCCAACCATGATCGCGATCGCGCTTCAGTCAGGCAGCAGCGGCAACTGCATTTATGTCGAAACCTCAGGCCTGAAGCTGCTGTTCGATGCCGGCATCACCGGCAGGCAAACGGAAGAGCGGCTCGCCGCGCACGGACGCGACATCCGCTCGGTCGACGCCGTGATCATCTCGCACGACCATTCAGACCATATCAGCCATGCCGGGGTGCTGCAGCGGAAGTACGGCCTGCCCGTCTACGCGACACCCGCGACGTTCGCCGCCGCGGCGGCGCGGTGTTCGCTCGGGAAGATGAAGGATGTGCGCCATTTCCGGTCAAGCGATAAACTGCGGTTCGGCGGCGTGCTCGTCCACGCGATTCCCACTCCCCATGACGGCGTGGACGGGTCTGCCTTCATCGTGGAGGACGGTTCGAAGCGTCTCGGTATCCTGACGGACCTGGGCCATGTGTTCAAGGACCTCATTCACCTCGTTTCGTCTCTCGACGCAGTGTTCCTCGAGAGCAACTACGATCCGGACATGCTCGCCCATGGCCCCTATCCGGTCTATCTCAAGCAGCGCATCAAGGGACCGCGCGGCCACATCTCCAATATCGAAGCTGCTGAGGTGCTCCTCCGCGCCTCGGCCGGAAACCGTCTCCAGTGGGCCTGTCTTGCCCATCTCTCGGAGCAGAATAACCATCCCGACGTGGCCCTTCGGACCCACCGCGAAGTCATGTCCGACACCCTGACCCTTTACGTGGCCGACCGTCACCAGGCGTCAGGCATCCTCACTGTCTCGTAAAACCGTGCCATAGCTAAGGAGCAATCTGATGCGCTCAAGGCCTGCCGCGTGCCGAGAGGCGCCGTGTCTCGCGGCTCGGGCGGACAGAAGTGTAAGAAGTTATTCGGGATCGGCGTGAAATTTATTGTTTTCTCAAAACCAGCAGCGTCCAGAGCAGTAGCGCGCCGCACCCGGCTGCGGCCCAGGCGCTCTCCACGTCATAATGGCTGATGCGGAGTACCACTGCCGCAAGCCCCGCCCCAACGGTCAGGATCGCGAAAATGAACCCTCTGCCGATGCGCGCGATCCTCCGGAGCTCACCAACGATGTCCTGCGATGTAATTTCAACGCGGGTCTCTCCCCGGCTCGTGGTTACCAGGAAATCGGTCAATAGTTTCGGCAATGATGTGAGCGAGCGGCCTGATGAGGCAAGCTGTTTCAGAATGCCCGAGGCGGTCACTCCTTCGCTCTTGATGAAACGGCGGGCGAAGGGCGCTGCGATCTCGATGATGTTGGTCTCGGGATCGAGGCGCGAGCCGAGTCCATTGAGCATGCCGATGACCCTGCCGAAAAGGATGAAGTCATTCGGGATCTGGATCGAGGGGCTGAGTTGCAGGGCCTCCATGATGTCGTCGCCGATTTCCTCGATGTCCATGGCCTTGAACTCGCTTGCCGAGATGTCGCGGTATTTCTGAAAAATTCGTTCAACGAAATGGACGAGGGGCTGGATGTCTTTCGTGAGCGGTATGAACCCCATGTCCACGAGCGAGCGCACGAAACCGAGGGCATCGCGGTCCACGATAGCGGTGAATGCCCTGCGGAGCCCTCCCCGCAGCGGCGTCGAGATGCGGTCGACCATGCCGAAGTCCACAAGGATGACCTCGGGCCCGCGTCGCACAAAGATGTTCCCGGGGTGCGGGTCGCCGTGGAACAGGCCGTCGGCAAAGAACATCTGGGCATAGGCTTCCGCGAGGATGCGCGCGACTTCCTTCCGGTCGATCTCTGCGCGGTCGATTTCGTCAAAATCCGTGATCTTGATTCCTTCAAGATATTCGAGCGTCAACACCGTGGACGTGGTGAAGGGCCAATAAACCAGAGGAATCTTGATCCTGGGGTTTCCGGCGAAGTTTCGTGCAAAGGTCTCCGCGTTCTTTCCCTCCTGGATGTAATCCAGCTCTTCATGCACGATGCGCGAGAACTCGGAGTAGATCACATCAAGGTTGATATGGCGGTAGAGCAGGCGCAGAACCCGAATGACGAACTTCAGCGTTCTCATGTCTGCGGCGATCACTTCTTCAATGCCGGGATACTGGACCTTGACCACAATACAGTCGCCGTCCCTCAGGCACGCCTTGTGTACCTGACCGAGGGATGCCGACGCGATTGGTGTTTCATCAAAGGAAGAGAAGACCTCGTCCATGGGGCCGAGCTCTTTGGTAACGCGCTGCACGATATCCGACAACGGCGCGGGCGGCACCTGGTCCTGAAGTTTCGAGAGCTCGTCCGTGTATTCTTCGGGGAGGACATCGACGCGTGAAGACATGAACTGGCCGATCTTAATGAGCACGCCGCGCATCTCGATCATGCGCTCCCGCAGCATGCGCGCGTTCCGGGCATGAAGCTTCTTGAGGCGTTCTTTGCGAAGAGCGGGAGAGACGAAGAGGTTCCTGAGAGAATGGAGCTTGTAGCTCAGGAGGACCCTGAGGAACAGTCGGACGCCCTTAACGAACCGGCTTCGGTAGCTGAAAAAATTCATATCTGATTATACCAGAATAGGATAAGAAAGAGTATGCTTAGAAAATCATAAGAACCCTTACCGCAGAGGCGCGAAGGATGTAAAGGAAATCTTTAAATTCCTAAATTTCGGGTTCACAGCTATTAAAGCCTTCGCGATCTTTGCGCGGTTCAATGGTTTTGTAATTTTGTCCTGCTACGTAAAGATCCCGATCACCGCGCCGGTCATGCAGGTCGCAAGAGTGCCGGCAACGATTGCCTTCATGCCGAGGCTCACGACCTCGTCGCGCCGCTCGGGCGCAAGGCTGCCGAGACCTCCGATGAGGATGCCCAGACTTCCGAAGTTGGCAAAGCTGCTCAAGGCATAGGTCATGATCAAGCGGCTCCGCGGGTCGAGTGCATCAGCCGGGAGCTTGGCCATTTCGAGGAATGCGAGGAGCTCATTCAGAATGGTTTTCGTCCCCATGAGGTAGCCGGCGGTATGCGCCTCGGTCCAGGGGATGCCGAAGAGCCATACGACAGGAGCCATGACAAAACCGAGGATTCTCTGGAGGGTAACGGGCTGACCCCCAACATCAGGCAGCAGGCCGATGAGCAGGTTCGCAAGATGCACCAGCGCGACCATGACCACGAGCATTGCGATGATGTTCAACAGAAGGTGAAGGCCGTCCATGGTCCCTTTGACCACGGCGTCCATGGAGCTGGTCGCTGTCCTCTGGGGGAGCAGGCTTCCTGACGTCTCCTCGCCTGTTTCGGGGACCATGATCCGTGCGATCGTGATGGCTGCGGCCACATGAATGAAGGACGCAACGAGGATGTGGCCCAGGGGGTCGGGAATCACGCCTTTCAGGATCGTTGCGTACAGGATCATCACCGTTCCGGCGATGCAGGCCATGCCGACCGTCATGAGCGAGAAGAGCTCGCTCCTTGTCATATTCTTGAGATAGGGCTTGATCACGAGCGGCGCCTCCACCATGCCAAGGAAGATCGTCGTTGATGCGCCGAGGCCCAGCGCTCCGCCGATGTTCATGGTCTTCCGGAGCAGGAACGAGAAGCCTTTTACGATATAGGGAAGGATCCTCCAGTAGAAGAGCAATGCCGAAAGAGCGCCGATTACGAGAACGAGCGGCAATGCCTGAAAGGCCAGGATGAAGTTCGAGCCCGGGTCCTGGAGAAGGAAGGGCGGTGTTCCACCGCCAATATAGCCGAACACGAACGATGTGCCCGCTTTTGTCGATGCTTCGAGCGCCAAGACCACGTTGTTCAGGAGAAGGAAAAATCTCTTAAAGAACGGAACATAGAGAAGGATTCCTGCTATGCAGAGCTGAACGATGACGCCAGTCAGCGCTATCGTGTACCTGACGCCCCTCCTGTTCTCGCTGCCGAGCCAGGCGATGCCGAGAAAGACGACAATGCCGAGAAGACCTTGAATACGCATGAAGCGCTCCTTTTACGTTCGTCACCTTATATTTTTCGCGATTATGCCATGCCGGATGACAATTTTCAATTCAAAAGAAAGAATTGCCGTAATAGAGTGTCCTCCAGAATGGTCCAGAGCCCCTTTTTCACCTCCCCAACCCTCCTTGTAAGGGAGGGGCGAGCTATCTGCCTCCCCTAATGGGAGGTCAGGCGGGGCCGTAATCGCTTTCATTACTGGAATGACAACAAGGGGACGAGACCTTATCGGTCCCCCGGTAATAATAAGATAATAACCCTGTAAATAATAACCCTTGACTTCCTCGCGCCGAAGTGGCAATATAGCCCATAGAAGTTCCGGATGTACTTGTAGGGAAACCGCAAAGACATATCGACTTTGCGGTATTTTTTTTGTCCTTTTCCGTCGCTTCAATTCACAAGAAGGAGGTAGCTCATCATGGAGACAGGCACCGTAAAGTGGTTCAATGATTCCAAAGGCTTTGGATTCATTACCCGTGAAAAAGGCGGCGATGTGTTCGTTCATTTCGGCGACATACAGGACAGCGGCTTTAAGTCATTGGCCGAAGGCCAGCAAGTGCAGTTCGACGTTGTCGACTCACCCAAGGGCCCCAAGGCAGCCAATGTTGTAAAGCTTTAAGCTGACGCTTACACCTTAGCAGGCCCTGATCATTCAGGGCCTGTTTTTTTTCTCTTCCCCCGTTCTCCCAGGCTTCACACCCCTGCATGTATTGCCCTGCGTATCTGTAGCGTAACTGCTCAGTCGGCAAACACTTGTTGCTATTATCCCGGCAAAGTACGATAATATACTTGTTTCTGCTCACACGTAATGAACCAGGTAGCATCGCAGGAATCTGCGTTTTTGTGGCTTTTGTATTTCGGCGAGGCAAACCGGAGGAGAACAATGCGGTACCGACAGAGTTATAAGGAAAAGCTGGAGATTGAGAGGGCAGCCCTGGCCGCCACCGGTCTGGTTTCAGAGCGCTATTCCGGGGTTTCGAGCATCGAATTTCACATGACCTATTACCATCGTGGTTTGGATCCGGTTCTGATGGAGCGCACGCTCAGTTTCTTGCCAGCTGATTACGCCGGCTTTCACATGAAATGTATGGAGGATGGATGCACGGACGGCGGTTATGACCTGGCCCCCGTGGTTGCAGGCCTGGTCAAATCCTGTAAGAAGTCGGTCAAGGGAAAGATCTTTTGTCACGGTACGAACGATACTCTCGGCCACGCCAGCATCGCCTACGAAGTCAATATTCGGTACAACAAGCAGGGCAAATAGAAATTCCTATTTTGGAAAGTCAAACAGGAAGACCTGATTTCAGCCCTCCAATAACCGCCGCCTTCGCGATTAGCCATGCCGGGGGACGATTTTCAATTTAAAACAGGCACGCTCGTAAGCGGATTCGACACCGGATCCTTCATTGACTCTCTCCGTATTTGAACTATTCTCATTCCATCGGAAGAACACGTGCGCCGCAGTTTTCCCATCACGTCCAGGACACTCCCGCTCAAATAATACCACCAGCATCCGATGCCTTGAACCAATGACCCCTTGTCCATGTTGAGCTCCCCCATTATTACAGAAAGAGTTAAAGCTTTTCTGCCCGGTACGGGTGTATAATGACCGTATCCCAGAGAAGCGTAGATTCAGACACCTCCGAATTCACCCCTCTCTTCGATCAGTTCACAGGACAGACGTCCGTCATGGACAAAAACCGAAAATGAATGAGGAGGTATTATGCTGGAAAAGAATTCGGCAGGTAAAAACATTGAGTCCTATTGCGGCAAGTGCAAGCAGAAGCGCGATCATACCATCATGACAATGGATGGAGAAGCGGTCGCCAAGGTGAGATGTGCCAACTGCGGCAGCATGCACAAATTCAGGGACCCGGCTGCTCCTCCAAGAGTCCGGAAGACGAGAGTGAAAACGGTTGCCGAAGAAGAAGCTGCAGCGGCGATCCTTTGGGAAGCCGGTCTTGCGAGGGCAAAGGGGAAAGAGCGTGATTACGACATGGCTGCGAAATATCGTGTAGGCGAAGTTGTCAATCACGGTAAATTCGGCAAGGGCATTGTGCTGAAGGTCCATGTCAATAATTGCGAGATGCTGTTCAAAGACAGGGAACGGCTGATGGCCTCGACCAATCAATAAAAACATGCAGCATGCTGCGCGTGGCAGTGCCATTGAGCATGATCTCTTCGGACGCTTAAAACGCGCTGCTTTGGGGCGGCGAACGCCGCGTAAGCGTCGGGGAAGCGATACCGAATGCCGCTCTGTCGGCATCCGGCTTTTTTTTGACTCTTGGAACTGACCCCATGACCACTTCACTGATGCATTTCAAAAAGAGAAGGCGCCTATGCCAACGATAGAGCATGAAGGACAAAAAATAGCCATTGACGAAGACGGGTTCCTGGCGAGACTTGAAGACTGGACAGAAGCGGTCGCACGCTTCCTTGCCGCCCGGGAGGGCATCGCCGACCTGTCAGATGACCAGATCGATATCCTGAAGTTCCTGAGGACCTATTACCTGAAGCATAAATTCTTCCCCATCGTGCGGTATGTGTGCAAGAACGTCCACCAGCCGAAGAACTGCGTCACGGACAAATTTATGGACCCGGTCAAGGCGTGGAAGATAGCCGGCTTGCCGAACCCCGGAGAGGAAGTCAACCTCTTCAGGTCATGGGAACCGCTTGGATTTTAAGACTGGTTCGGCACGATGCCCGCCGTGCTGATCAACGGCGCGGCCAGACTCATCGGTGCACACTCCGCATTTGAAAATTTTCTTGCCCATTTCATCAGAGTATGAGACCGTTCATGTTGTCATCTTGACAAGATGTATCTTCTGTAGTTTGCATACAAAATATGATATGATGTTCTTGAGTGCAAAGAGATGACGGCATGAATACGCGAAAACCGGGAAACAAAGTCCTGATCATCGCCATAATTGCGGCCTTCTTAGTCCTGTTCGGCTCGCGGGAGTTCGTCTCCTTCATGGGGGATTGGTTGTTCTTCCGCGAGGTCGGGTACGGGCCGGTCTTCCTGAAAACGGTCTCGGCAAAACTGCTTGCCGGGTCCGCCTTCGGCATAATCGCTTTTCTTGTGATCTTCATCAACCTCCGCCTTGCAACCAGGCGCACTTTCCCCCTCGCGGGCCTTCATCCGATCTGGGAACGGGTGCCGCAATTGCAGAACATCGACCTCAAACGGGTCATGGGCTGGATCTCGCTCGCCGTGTCGCTCTTGGCCTTCGTGATTGCCTTCCCGATCGGCATGCAGTACTGGGAGCAGGCGCTCCTCTTCCTGAACCGCATGCCTGCCAACCTTGTAGATCCGATCTTCAACAAGGATATTTCGTTCTATTTCTTTACGTATCCCTTCATCGATGCGCTGAACGCCGGCGCACGCAGCCTGATCGTGGTCACTGCCCTGCTGACCATCCCGGTCTACCTGGTCCGGGGCGGCATCGTGCTCATAGGAAGCCACCTCACCGTGGAGCCGAGCGTGAAGCGTCATCTGGGCATTTTGGTATCGCTCTTTCTCCTCAGCCTCTCGTTCAGCTTTGTTCTCGACCGCTACGGCCTGCTGTCCACGGAACATGGCGTTCTGTACGGGGCCTCATACGCCGATGTCCACGCCCGCATGCTGATGCTTGCAGTCATGGCCGTGCTGACCACCGCCAGCGCTCTTGTTGTCCCTGTTTTTATTGCACGCGGTTTCCTTGTCCTGCCGCTTAGCGCTCTCGGCGTGCTCATAGGCGCATACATCCTGGGGCTGCAAGTCTATCCCTCGACAATCCAGAGCTTCAAGGTTTCGCCGAACGAGATCGTGCTGGAACAGCCCTATATCTCGCACCACATCAAATTCACCCGGTACGGCTACGGCCTGGAGAACATGGACCTGCAGCCCTTTGCCGCGAACAAGCAGCTGACCTTCACCGATATCCGGAATAACCTGGCCACGATCCAGAACATCCGGCTCTGGGACGAGGAACCCCTTCTGAAGACCTACAGCCAGCTGCAGCAAATCCGGACCTACTACCACTTCAGCGGCGTGGACAACGACCGCTACACGGTGAACGGCGATTACCGTCAGGTCATGCTGTCCCCGCGGGAACTGTCCTACGCCGACCTGCCGGAGAAGTCGTGGATCAACGAGCGGCTCGTCTTCACGCACGGCTTCGGCCTGGCCATGGGGCCGGTAAGCGGCATCACCAAGGAAGGCCTGCCGGAATTCTACATCAAGGACATACCGCCGGTTACGAGCGCTGGACCGAAGGTGACGCGGCCTGAAATCTATTACGGCGAGAGCTCGAATGACCATGTCATCGTGAATACCAAAACCAAGGAGTTCAGCTACCCCACGACAGAAGGTTCCGTGTACGGCGTTTACGCGGGGAAGGGCGGCGTACGGCTCTCGACCCTCCTGACGCGGCTGCTCTATGCCGCATACTTCGGGAACTTCAAGATTGTCCTGTCGAGCGATGTGACTGACGATAGCCGGGTCCTTTACAACCGGAGGATCCTCACGCGGCTGACCCAGATCGCGCCGTTCCTCTCCTATGACCCCGATCCGTACCTCGTCATCGGGGACGACGGGAGACTGTCCTGGATCATCGACGCCTATACCCAGAGCGGCAGCCTTCCTTATTCAAAACCTCTTCCCGGAGGGACCAACTACATCCGCAACTCCATCAAGGCAATCGTCGACGCCTATGACGGCAGCGTTGCGTTCTATGTTGTGGACCGGAACGACATCCTGGCAAAGACCTACGCCGCCATCTTCCCGATGCTGTTCCAGCCGCTCGACACTATGCCGCCGGACCTCAAGAAGCACATCCGGTATCCCCGGGCGCTGCTCAAGGTCCAGGCGCG
>JBLMWN010000242.1:0-4294 GCA_050257255.1 Betaproteobacteria bacterium
CGCAGAAGAGAACATCAAGATCATGGACACAAGCGTCATCATCGACGGAAGGATAGCAGATGTGTGCGAGACGGAATTTCTGGACGGCATGATCATCATCCCGCAGTTCATTCTACACGAGCTTCAGCACATTGCCGACTCCTCGGATTCGCTCAAACGGGCGCGGGGCCGGCGGGGACTCGATATTCTTCACCGCATCCAGAAAATGAGCCACATGGAGGTCCGCATTACGGAGGATGATTTCCCGAAGATTCGGGAGGTCGACAGCAAACTGATCGCGCTGGCTAAAAAGCTCGGAGCGAAGGTCATTACGAATGACTTTAATCTCAATAAGGTCGCGGAGCTTCAGGGCGTCAAGGTGCTGAATATTAATGATCTCTCCAATGCGGTGAAACCGGTAGCACTGCCCGGCGAGAGCATGCGTGTTTTTGTGCTCAAGGAAGGAAAGGAAGCGGGCCAGGGGGTGGCCTACCTGGATGACGGGACAATGATTGTTGTCGAGAACGGACGAAAGTACATCAATAAGAACGTTGACGTAGCGGTCACAAGTGTTCTCCAGACTGCGGCAGGCAGGATGATATTCACGAAGCTGAAGGAGGATATCGAGCATGACCTTCAGCCGGCAGAACGGTAGATACGTCGCGGCGCGGACGAATTGAAAATTTTTAATTCTTAATTTAAAATCAATAATTTAGGCCGTAAAGTTTAGCATTCTTCTATTTCCGATCTTCAACGTACAATTTATTTGTTTAGGAGGTTCGATGTCAGGTCATTCAAAGTGGGCAACGACAAAACACAAAAAAGCCGCCGTTGATGCGAAGCGCGGCAAGATCTTTACGAAGATCACCAAAGAGATCACGGTTGCGGCCAAACTTGGCGGGGGGGATCCCGTCGGGAACCCGCGGCTCCGAACAGCGGTCGCCAAGGCAAAGGCGGTCAGCATGCCTGCTGACAACATCAAACGCGCGATTCAGAAGGGGACCGGCGAACTTCCGGGTGTTTCCTATGAGGAGATCACCTTTGAAGGTTACGGACCGGGGGGTGTTGCGGTGCTAGTCGAATCTATGACCGACAACCGCAATCGGACGGTTTCAGAGATCCGGCATATTTTCAGCAAGGCTGGCGGCAACATGGGCGAGGCGGGCTGTGTGTCCTGGATGTTCCACAAAAAGGGGTATATCGTCGTCAGTCGTGCAAAGGCCGATGAGGATAAGCTCATGACCCTGGCGCTCGACGCGGGCGCCGAAGACATGCAGACCGAAGACGACAACTTCGTGGTCACAACGCCACCCAACGATTTCGAAAAGGTCAAAAAGGCGCTCGAAGACGCAGGAGTTGCCCTGGAGGTCGCTGAGGTCACGATGGTTCCGCAGACCTATGTAAAGCTCGACGGCAAGGATGCCCAGCAGATGCTGCGTCTTGTGGAGGCGCTGGAAGACAACGACGATGTACAGAATGTCTACGCAAACTTCGATATTCCCGAAGAAATCATGAATGCTGTGTAAGGAGGCAATGTTCCGGGTAATAATAATAAGGGCGCAGAAGGTATAGACAGGATCTTTGTTTTTGTCTATCGTTCTCGCTTCGCGAACTGAGTTGCCAGAATAATGGATAGTGAAGCTCGCGCGAAGCTATTCTGCTCCTGCATATTCCTAGTACGGCAAATGGGGAGGGCGTATGAGGGTGCTGGGGGTTGATCCGGGGACGCTGACAAGCGGGTACGGAATCGTGGTGGAAGAGGACCACAAACTCTTCCATGTTGTCTCGGGCGGCATCAGTCCGTCCGCTAATCAGCCATTCCCGAAGCGGCTTAAAAAGATCTACGAGGAACTCGATAAGATCATCAACAAGTATCGACCTCACGTCGTGGTCGTTGAGGATCTCTTCGTTTCAAAGAACATCAAGTCGGCACTCAAGCTTGGCCACGCGCGGGGAGTTGCCATTCTCGCGGCCATGAATGCTGGGTTGCCGGTGTTTGAGTATGCTCCGCTGGAGGTGAAGCAGGCCGTAGTGGGTAACGGGAAGGCCGAGAAAAAGCAGGTTCAGATCATGGTCAAAGCGCTGCTGGACCTCCCCAAGGTGCCTCATCCGGCGGACGCAGCCGATGCCCTTGCTGCGGCGATCTGTCACATCCACTCGTCACGGCTCAGGGAAATTCTCAGATCACCGGCCTCCCTGCGCCAGCAGGGAAAGGGGATAGGTGCCATGAAGGGCACAGGCAGCCGCAAACCTCAGGCAGGATGACATGATCGCATTGCTTACGGGCAGGTTAAGGTGCAAGACCATCGATCATCTGGTCATCGATGTATCGGGTGTTGGTTATCAGGTGCAGGCCCCGCTGTCTACGTACGACGGCCTGCCCGGTGTCGGAGAGGAAGTCACGCTGCACATCCACACTCACGTGCGCGAGGACTCTCTCGCTCTCTTCGGTTTTCTGGCTGAGGCGGAAAAAGATATGTTTCTGCTCCTCATGGGGGTGTCCGGCATCGGTCCCCGGCTCGCCCTTGCCGTTCTCTCCAGCCTGTCCATATCCGATATCACCCATGCTATTCAGTCCTCAGACGACTCGACGCTCTGCACCATACCCGGTATCGGAAAGAAGACTGCGGCGCGCATGGTTCTTGAACTGAAAGACAAAATTAACCATTTGTCTTCTTCAATCGTTTCGTCGAGCCAGACTGACGTGAGGGCAGATGACATCGAAGACGCTGTTTCAGCCCTTGTGAACCTTGGGTATAAAAAGCCTCTCGCGGAAGAGGTGCTTAAGCGAGTCCGGCAGGGACGAGACGGCCTTTCGATCGAAGCACTAATCAGGGAAGGGCTTTCACTCTTGAGGAAGCGCTGAGAAACAACCGGGTAATCGCAGGCGTTATTCGATCGTGCATATGCTTCTTATACGCGACGGTGTTATTCCGAGGTAAAATTGCCAAAGAGAATCATAGAACCAGAGCGGAACGACGATGACGTTCAGCTCGACAGGAGCCTGAGACCGCTCCGGTTTGCCGATTTCGTCGGTCAGGACAGGATCAAGGAAAACCTGAATGTATTCATCGAAGCGGCGAAGGGGCGGGGAGAGGCTCTAGATCATGTTCTGTTTTGCGGACCGCCGGGACTCGGCAAGACTACGCTGGCAAACATCATTGCCCATGAGATGGGCGTGAGTATAAAAACCACATCCGGACCGGTGCTCGAGCGCGCCGGCGATGTGGCGGCCATTCTCACAAATCTGCAGGAACGCGATGTGCTGTTCATCGATGAAGTCCACCGGCTGAACCGGGCAGTAGAGGAAGTACTCTACCCGGCCATGGAGGATTTCCAGCTCGATATCATCATCGGGCAGGGACCGGGGGCCCGTTCCATAAAGCTCGACTTGCCGCATTTCACTCTTGTGGGGGCCACAACGAGAACCGGCCTTCTGACTTCTCCTCTCCGGGACCGATTTGGGGTGATCGACCGGCTTGGCTTTTACGATCCAAACGAACTCACGAAAATCGTCAAGCGCTCGGCAGGGCTGCTCCAGACCGAGATCGATCCTGAGGCGGCAGCCGAAATAGCGCGCCGTTCCCGGGGGACGCCGAGGATAGCAAATCGCCTGCTCCGACGGGTAAGGGACTTCGCTCAGGTCCAGGGCAGCGGTGCCATTACTCCCGATCTCGTCGCAAGTTCCATGAAAAAGCTTGAAGTGGACGAGAAGGGATTGGACCATATGGACCGAAAACTCCTGCTTGCCATTATCGATAAGTTCGAGGGGGGGCCGGTGGGGCTTGAAACCCTTGCCGCCGCGCTCAACGAGGAAAAAGACACTATTGAAGAGGTGTATGAGCCGTTCCTGATTCAGGAAGGTTTTCTCGATCGAACTCCACGGGGCAGACAGGCAACACGGCTGTCGTACGAATATTTTGGTAAAAAAAGGCCGGCATCGATGCAGGAGAAGCTATTGTAAAATTAGATAACGAGCTTCATGGGATGAGACGGCTGGTCAGTTCTCATCCGATCTTCTCATGAGTGACTATCTGAACGCCTTACGGGCGCACCTGGCGTAAAAACGATGGACATTCTTCTTCATATCTGCTGCGCTCCGTGCGCACTCTACCCCTACTTCCGTCTCAAGGAAGAAGGTCGGGAACCAGCGGGTTTTTTTTATAATCCGAACATCCATCCATATCAGGAGTACCGTAAAAGACTCGAGACGGTAAAGGAATTTGCCGCCCACGTCGGGCTTGAGGTGCTCTATCGGGATGGATACGATCTCGACCAGTTTTTGCTCGCTGTTGCCGGCAAGGGAGCGCTCCGG
>JBLMWN010000243.1:0-2684 GCA_050257255.1 Betaproteobacteria bacterium
GGCGTAATGATGCTGGATGGCAAATCGCTCTATTGCGAATTTCGGATCGCGGATTTCGGATTTTGTATCTCTCATTCCGCATTCCGCTTGTCGCTGCGTCTTGGCGACAGCCTGGGCATTCCGCGTACCGAAATCGATTGCCCACTGCGTCGACAGATACCCGGGATGCAGATCATGCACGATGACCTGCGGATCAGCCCGGTACACCGCCTTGAGGTTCGCGAGACTTTCGTCGAAGAACCTTACTGTTTCGTAGTTCTCCATGTCTCCGATGTGCTGGCTCGGGATTGCAAACCCGCCTTTTGTGAGCGTAAAAGTATTTTTCAGATCCGCCCCGCAGCCAAGAACTTCCGGACCGTCATCATGCAACATGATGGGGCCAGGCGCATACCCGCGGGAACGACGAATGAACGAAAGTTCATAGTTCATAGTTCGTAGTTCAGAGTTTGGCGAAGAGGATAGTGCCCCGGTTGAATTTGCATATCTTGTACTCCGATCTCCGAACTCCGTGCCCAGAACTTTTATCACCGAATCATCCACCCTCATGAAAATATCGCGATTGTGGAGAAGGAAACCATCTACGATCTCGGAAAGTTTCTCTTCAGCCTCGTTATTTTCCCGGACAATCGGTTCTTCCGACAGGTTGCCGCTGGTCATCACGAGGGCTTCAAAGTGCGGTTTTTTGATCACAGCATCAGTGCCAAGGGGATGATAAAACAGGAGATAGTGCAACGGCGTATAAGGAAGCATTACCCCGGTAAAGTGATTATTCGGGGAAACGGCATCCGACAGATGCCGCCCCTCTCTCTTGCGCAGAAGGACGACTGGACGCCTGTTTGAAAGGAGAAGGTTTCTTTCTTCTTCCGAAACCGTGCAAAAGTGCGGTATCGTCTCGATTGAGGAAACCATCACCGCGAAAGGCTTGTTGCTCTTTCTCTTTTTCTCCCGCAATCTCTTGACGGCATCGTCATTTGCCGCATCGCAGGCGATATGAAATCCGCCCAGACCTTTGATCGCAACAATACCGCCCCTTTGCAATAATTCGATCGTTTCCTTGAGCGCCTCTTTTCCTTTAACTCCGGACCCCGAACGGAGGCTGTCCAGCGTGCGGGGAACTCGAAACTCAACATCAGGTCCGCACTGCGGGCAGGCGTTCGGCTGGGCATGAAATCTCCTGTTCCGGGGATCCTGATATTCTCTGAGACAATCGGGGCACATGGTAAAACGGGCCATGGTCGTGTTTGGACGGTCGTACGGAATGGCCGTGGTAATGGAATAGCGTGGGCCGCAGTTCGTGCAATTGATGAAAGAATAGAGGTATCGACGGTCAGCAGGATCGAGCAATTCCTTCAGGCAATCATCGCAGAGCGAGACATCGGGCGAGACCAGGGTAAACGGCAGGCGTCCGGACCTGTCTGCGCTCTTGTGAATGGTAAAATTGGGATACCCTCGAACGGGAAGCGAAGTTACGGAAACATCGGTGATCTGAGAAAGCGGAGGCGCCTCGTTGCGGAGCCGTAGGACAAAATCGGGAACACGCGCTCCCTCGACGTCGATAAAAACTCCCTCGCTCGTGTTGGTCACATATCCCTTAAGCCCGAGGGATTCGGCGAGGTTGAAGACGTACGGCCGGAAGCCGACTCCCTGCACAATGCCTTTGATTAGGATCTGAGCCCGCTCAACCATGTGGCCCATGCATCGATTCCCGCACCGGTGGCGCAGGAGACCTCGAATATCTTCAGTTTCGGATTAAGAGCCAGTGAATCATTCCGCACTTTGTTCATATCGGTATTCATGTACGGGAGAAGATCGATCTTGTTCAGCACCAGGGCCGAGGATTCACGAAACATCAGGGGATATTTGAGCGGCTTGTCGTGCCCCTCGGCTATGGAGAGTACCATCATCTTCATGTCCTCTCCGACCTTGAATTCAGCCGGACAGACAAGGTTGCCGACGTTCTCAATGATAAGCATGTCCAGCTCATTCAGCGGCAAATCATCCAGAACTTCGCTGATCATATTTGCATCGAGATGACAGGCACCGCCGGTGTTGATCTGCACCACAGGTATGTCAAGAGCGCCGATGCGCTCGGCATCGTCACTGCCAACGATGTCTCCTTCGATCACGCCGATTTTCATATGAGGTTTGAGCTGCCGAATCGTTCGTTCAAGCAGAGAGGTCTTACCCGCACCGGGCGCTCCCATGAGATTCACAACAGAGACCCCTGCATGCTTGAACCGTTTCCGGTTCTCTTCCGCGATACGGTCATTGGCTTCCAATATGCTCGTTACGACCTTGACCTTCATCAGCTGATCTCCATATCCACGATCTCCATCTCACGGCCGGTTTTCATTTCAAAAGACCTGGACCCGCAGAGCGGGCATGCGAATACGAACTGGACATCATCAACGGCAAATTCCTTTTTACACTCATTGCAAACACCGCCGACGGGAACCCGTTCTATGACAAGCTGGGCATGTTCGGCAACCGTAGTGGCCTTTGCCGCGTCGAATGCAAAGAGCAGCGCGTCAGGCAGGACGCCGGCCGCCTTGCCGATGCGGATCCGCACGGAATCAATGGTGCGGCCGCCGGTTTCACGGCATTTTTCGACGATAATATCGAGGATACTGAGAGCAAGAGCGGTTTCGTGCATGGCCTTTCCCGATTCAACGACATCTCTATCG
>JBLMWN010000244.1:0-4045 GCA_050257255.1 Betaproteobacteria bacterium
GTTTGCTAAAGTTGTTCATGGCAAGTCTCCTTTTGGTTTAATTTGTGTCTGCCTAGACTACAATATACCTTAAGGTAGACTTGCCTTTTTAATCATAAAGTCTCGTGGAAACGGGAATCCAGTCTTTTCAAACAGTTCTTTGGACTGGATACCCGCTTTCGCGGGTATGACGATTTTTTACGAGTTCATCATTTATAGTCACTTACAGCATTGTCCCGTATTTCCGTATGCCTGATCTGGCCGCCGAGATTCGCGGTGAAGCCCACAACTGCAGCCGTGATCAGCGACATCACCAGGACCAACAGCACGACTAATTTAGGGATGGCACCAAGACGTTTGAGAAGAACAAGCCCTGTCAGGGCGAGGACGCCGAGGATCTCCATCAGGGTTATGGCATATTCGGCCATCTCTTCATGCCGGCCGATATAGCCCTCTGTCACGCCAGGAAGTTTCTTGACCGCTTCCTCGGCCGCCTGCCCCGTGAAGAACACGGCAATTGTCATCAGTGCGATGAGTACGAACACACCGAGGCTCACCATCTTGACTTCTTCGCTTTTCCTGGTCAGGGCGTAAATGAGCAAGAGGATGCCGCCGAGAACGCCGACGACTGGAAAATGGTTGATCAGGAGATGCACATGAGCCCAGTTGATTTGCATATCGTTACCTCCTTACTTCCCGGAGCGATTCATTGCTCCATGACAGCACACTGTTTTCTTCATGCTTTCAAACATTGGATCTCTTTATATAATTCTTTCTTGAACTCCTCAATATGATGTCTCTGTTCGTCCTCGCTCCACGCTAACTCCCTCCCGGCGATCTCCGCGATCTTTTCAACCTGCGGTAAACCACGGGACCCGGTCATGCCGATGTGCATCCTGCGAAGAATGATGTCCGAAAGGGTCCTAACGCCTTCTTCCATAATACTGTACACTACCTGCGCATAGATATCGCTGCTCTCCGGAGAGATGGTTTCGCCCAAGGCCGGGTCAGTTTCCATAAGCTCAAGTATGCGGTCGGTTCGGGAACCGTAAAAACCGATCAGGTGGCGGACGAGTTCGGGCGAAACGTTGTGGTGCGCGGAGAGCGCGGGCACTTCTTCCTTTAAATATCCCTCATAATCCGTGGACAAGCACCCGGCCAACGGTTTCTGGTCCGTAACGCATGCGGCCCTGACGCCGAGTGTTCGGCACGCCGCATCAACGACGTCTCTCGCCATCTTGCGATAGGTCGTAAGTTTTCCTCCTGCGATAGTGATGAGCCGGCCGAACCTGCCTTCCCTGATGATGCGATGCTTCCGTGAAATCCTGGATTCGCGTGCGCCCGAGAACGCCAGCGGCCTGATGCCTGCATAGGTGTAGAGGATTGTTTCACGGCCGATGGGCAAGCCAGGTAAAACGCGTCCGCTTTCTCTCAATAAGTAGTCGATATCATTTTGGTCCGCATGAACCTCGTCCAGGTCGCCGTTGTACTTCGTATCCGTCGTCCCGATAAGGGAGTAGGCCCCAAGCGGGATAATGAAGAACATCCGGCCGTCTCGGGATGTTACGAAAAGCGCCTGCTCGGTGAGCTTCGGCAGCACCAGATGGATGCCTTTCGTGGGGTAGATGATCTTTGTGTGATCGATGTTTGCGGCCTGCCTCACCGTGTCGATCCAGGGTCCTGCCGCATTGATCAGGACTTTTGACCTGTATGCATTTGTTTCTCCCGTGAGTCCATCTTTTGCATAGACAACAACGCCGTTGTTCGTCTCCTCGATCTTTTCAGCGCGGACATAGTTCAGGAGCTTTGCCCCGGCCTCCCGAGCAACAATAAGGTTTTCTATTACGAGCCGCTCGGGCATAAAAATCTGGTGGTCATAGAACAGCGCGCTGCCTTTAAGGCCTTCCTGATTCAGCCGCGGCTCGTACGCGAGTGTCTTTTCCCTGTTCGACGTAAAATAATGCGGAATGTCCTTTTCGTGGGATAAGAGATCGTAGAGATGTACACCGATGGAGATTACCGCCCTGCCGTGCGGATCATCTTTGTAGATAGGAATCAGGATTGGCATGGGATGAATCAGATACGGCGCCTGGCGCCGGAGTATTGCCCTCTCTCTGAGTGATTCCGCAACCAGGTCCATTTCGAAATTTGCGAGATACCGTAGCCCGCCGTGAATGAGGCGTGTTGATTTGGAGGTAACACCAGAGGCAAAATCACCCTTCTCAAGCAGAAGGCACGAAAGCCCGCGAAGCGCCGCGTCCCGGGCGGTGCCTGCTCCGGTTACACCGCCGCCGACGACAATGAGGTCATACACACGATCATGCTGTAATTTCGCGCTGCCGGGCAACCCATCCTCCTGTTGCTATGTCGCTTCATTCCGCAAAGCCTGCCCGAACGTTCCTATTTGGAAAATTCCGCAACCCGCAACAGCTCTTTTAAAACCCCCGGTTTGTTCGAATAGATCCCGTCCACTCCCCAGGAGGTGAACTTCTGCATTTCGCCTTCTTCGTCAACGGTCCAGACATATACCTGTATGCCATGCTCATGGCAGACATCTATAAGTTTCTCACTTACCGTCATCTTCCGCAGACTGATAATTTTGTAGCCCTTTTCGCTGTACAAGGGAACATCACGAACCGTGAACATGTCGAAGATCAACGATGTCGGCAAGCGTGGCATCGCATGGCGAACCGCCAGTACTTCATCTTCCTTGAAAGACGATATCAGGATATACCCTTTGTAATCGGATGAAACAAGATATTCGGCCGTTAATAACCCAGCCCCGCTGCTCTTGATCTCCAGGTTCAGACCTGCTCTGCCAGAAACGATTTTGATCATATCGGAAAGTGTAGGAATGGGCTCGCCGTTCCTGAGATTTACCGTGGCGATCTCGTCAAATGCTGCGTGTTCGATGTCGATGTTTTTCTCGGCGGTCCGGATAGTCAACTTGTCATGCATCACGTAGAGCACGTTGTCGCGGCTCTTGCGGATGTCGAGTTCGATCATGTCCACGGGATAAGACAGCGCCCGGTGAACGGCATCGCGCGAATTTTCGAGAGCGTTGGCGGAGTCTCCGCGGTGTGCGATAACGAGGGGAATTTTCATTGTTTAATTATACCTGAAAATAGGCAAACCGCAACCGCGCCATGAACTGAGGCAGACACGCTTATTCAGATTAACAACGTCCGACCTGGATAGGAAACAATGGTCTTCGAGGCAATGGCCGAAATTTCATGCGTGAGGGCGTGATGATCTACTTGCCGCCGGTGACCTTCTCCATGATCTTGTCCTTGATCAACCGGATCTGGTCCACCAGTTTCTTCTGGGGAACAATCGCCCGATGAATAACCGTGCGGATCGTAATCAGTTTTTCCAGTGCGGCCGTCTCACCCTGCTTAAAGAGGTCCTTCGGGTCGCTGAAGTCCGCCCAGTGCGTTTCGCCTACAACGGGGTGAATGACGACGTCGGCGTCCCGGACCAGGATCTCGTTCAGGTAGATCCTCGATACGGCGTCGGCGCGGAGGACGATGTCGAGGCCTGATTTGTCCTCAAAGATTTCGGCATCGCTCGACACGTCTACGGCGATCACGATATCCGCGCCCATGTCCCATGCGCACAGCACGGGCACGCGCTCGACCCATCCCCCGTCGACGAGCAGCATGCCGTTGTCCGCAACGGGGGGAAAAATGCCGGGGAGGGCGCAGCTCGCGCTGATCGCCGTCCGGAGACGCCCGCTGGTATACAGGACGCGCTTGCCGTTGCGGATGTCCGTGGCCACGCAGCCGAAGGGGATCGTTGTCTCTTCAATGGAAATGTCGGGGATCAAAGGATAGATGAGGTCTTCGTACTCTTTTTCGCCGATAAAGGCGGGCTTTGTCGCCGTGACTCCCCAGAAGTACCCTTTGCGGATGAGGGTCGCCATGTCGTTAAAAAAACCGTGGTGGCCATTGTTCGGATGTTCGAGCTTCCTGAGGAATTCGAGGCGGGTCTTTCGCGAGCGGAAGCTGCGCAGGAACTGCTCCACCCGCCCCATCCAGTACGAGGCGTCGGGCTGGGACGCATAGAG
>JBLMWN010000245.1:0-17114 GCA_050257255.1 Betaproteobacteria bacterium
CCCTGCGCTGATCATTTCCTGAAACCGCTCCTGGCTGACGAAATAGTAATCTCTCCCATCGATCTCACCAGGCCTCGGCTTCCGTGTGGAATAGGAAACCGAGTGCGTAAGGTTTTCCAGCGAACCGGTGATGGCCTTGCATAGACTCGTCTTGCCGGCTCCTGACGGCGCCGATACCACGAACAACAGCCCCTGTTTCCTCTTCACTCCTCACCTCGCCCCCGGAATCTCTGCATCAGGGTTTCCACCTGGACCGCAGAAAGAATGACATGGTCGCTGTCGGTGATGATCACGGCACGGGTCTTGCGGCCCTGCGTAGCATCGATCAACATCTTATTGTCCTTCGCCTCTTCCTTCAGCCGCCGCATCGGCGCTGAGTCAGGCGAAAGGACTGCCACGACCTTTGACGCCATCACCATGTTGCCGTAACCGATATTGACAAGGTTGTTCATCATGCCGTCACTCGATGTTCTGGACCTGCTCCCGGATCTTCTCGAGCTCAGCCTTGACATGCACGACATCCAAGGAGATTTCGGCGTCCATGGCCTTTGATGCGATGGTATTCACTTCCCGCCCCATCTCCTGGATCAGGAAGTCGAGCTTCCTGCCGACCCCCTCACGCGAAGAATCGTTCAATAGGGTACGAAATTGCGTCATGTGGCTGCCGAGCCGTATCAGTTCCTCCGTTACGTCCGTGCGCTCCGCAAGAATGGCTATTTCCTGTGCAACCCTGACGGGGTCCGGCTGCTCGGTCATCAGCCTGCTCAGGGTATCCGTCATCCTCTTGCGCGCAAGTTCGACGGTAGCAGGCGCCTTGGTCCGAATTTTCCCGATCAGCCGCTCAATGGTCCCGAGCCGATCCAGAATATCCTGCGCCAAAACAGCACCCTCTTCGGCGCGCATCCGGCCGAGTTCGTCGAGCGCCTGCGCGAGGCCGCCTGACAGAACCCGCCACAGGGCTTCCGGATCTTCCTTGATCTCTGCAGTGCTGACAATGTCCTGAAAAGCGGCGACGGTCGAGAGGTCCACATCGCCATCCAAGCCGTAACGCGTTTTGAGGTCCCTCAGGACCCCGATATACTGCCCGGCAAGCTGCTCGTTCACGACAAGCCTGCCGGTCCTCTCCTGTTCTCCATTTCGAGCAATAAAGATTTCAAACCGCCCACGGGAAAAACGTTCCTGCACGCTCTTCTTGATCCGCGTCTCCATCCCCGCAAGGGGTCTCGGGGACTTTACCTGGATGTCGAGATACCGGTTGTTGAGTGAACGGATTTCTATGGTGAAGTGAATATCGGCTTCACACACTTCGACCCGTCCGTACCCTGTCATGCTGCGTATCACTGATGGTCCGCCTTTCACTGGTCAATACTCTGCTTCGGGAGACCCGATGCCATATCGTTTCCATTCTCCTATAGCCGTCTTGAATAATTCTCCTTGATGATCGGTTCATAATGAAATACCTGCGTGGTGTAAGGCGGATAGATATCAAAAAAGAAATGCACCGTCACATCCCATTTCGTGCTGATCGTCATATCGTGCCTCTCATCGTCGCGCAGCAATTTAAAATCATCCGGTTTGAGCGGAAGGCCAAGATCCTTTGCCTTCTTCACAAGATCTACGAGGATTTCTTCATCCTTGAGTGTTTGGGCAAGACGGGCCTTTACGGACATCTCATCCTTCATCCGCTCCGCATCCAGGTACATGGGGACCAATTTGACGGACACATGAACAACGATGAATAACAGCAGAAGTATAAAAAGTGTCTTGTAACTGACCCACCCTCTTTCCGTCGAGAGCAACATGTCCGATTCCTCCCTGTACATTACCGGATCAGCGATCCGATCCGCTCCCAGCGCACCCAGCGGTCGTCGCCGTCCCAGGACCAGTAGATAATGAGAGCCTTGCCGAGGATCTTGTTATTTCGGACAAAACCCCACACGCGGCTGTCTTGGCTGTTATCACGATTATCACCCATTACAAAAACCGAATCTTTCGGCACCAGTATCGGGCCGTAGTTATAACCTGTCTGGTTATGAAGATACTGGATCTGATGCTTGACGGCCCCCAGCTGTTCTTCCAGGAGTTCTGGTTTCGGATAATAGGAGGAACCGGAACCCTGTTCCCCGCCGGCGGATCGTCGCTCCTCCGTCACCTTCACGGGCTGATCGTTGATGAACAGTGCCCCGTTTTTTATTTCTATTTTGTCTCCCGGCAGACCGACTACGCGCTTGATAAAATTTTTTGATTCGTTCTCCGGATATTTGAAGACAATAATATCGCCGCGCTTCGGTTCTTTCCAGGTAAAAATCCGGGTGTCGGTGAACGGTATCCGCGGGCCGTAGATGAATTTATTGACGAGCAGATGGTCACCAATCGTCAACGTCGGGATCATGGAGCCCGATGGGATTTTGAACGCCTCCACGACAAATTGTCTGATGAACAAAGCAACAACTGCAGCGATGAGAAAAGGTTCGATCCATTCCTTGTAAAAAGACTTTCTCTTTTGCATTTCCGGTTGAGTTTCCGACATCCCGCCTCCGCGGCAATTGAGCCTCAGCGATGAAGCTCAAAAAAAGCGCCGATTCCAGTTTGAAATTTGAAAAACGATGTTCACCGCCTAATTACAATGTCATTCCCCCACCTTGAGCACAGCGAGGAATGCCTCCTGGGGAAGTTCCACACTGCCGACCTGCTTCATCCTCTTCTTGCCTTCCTTCTGTTTTTCGAGGAGCTTGCGCTTTCGCGTGATATCGCCTCCGTAGCACTTGGCTGTCACGTTCTTGCGGAGCGCCTTCACCGTCTCACGGGCTATGATCTTGGCCCCGATTGCCGCCTGGATGACCACTTCGTAGAGCTGCCGCGGGATCACTTCCTTCAGTTTTTCTGCCAGCTGCCGGCCGCGGATCGCCGCTTTGTCGCGGTGAGTTATGAGCGACAACGCATCCACCGGCTCTCCGTTCAGGAGCATATCGAGCTTGACCAGATCCGACTCCACGTAGCCCGAAAGGTCATAGTCCAGCGAAGCATATCCCTTGGTCAGGGATTTGAGCTTGTCGTAGAAATCCATCACGATCTCGTTCAGCGGCAAGTCGTAGGTGATCAGCACCCGGTCTTTCGTGATATAGGTGATCTCTTTCTGAATCCCTCTTCGCTCCTGGCACAGGGCGATAAGGGAGCCGACATACTGTTCCGGACTGATGATCGAAGCGATGATGAACGGCTCCTCAATGCGCTGAATATCCTGAATCTTTGGCAGTTTTGCGGGGTTGTCCACCATGACGATCTCACCGTTGTTCTTCGTAACCCGATAGACCACCGTCGGCGCCGTAGGGATGAGAGCGAGCGCGAACTCGCGCTCAAGACGCTCCTTCACGATATCCATATGTAAAAGACCCAGGAACCCGCATCGGAACCCGAATCCGAGAGCCAGCGATGTTTCGGGCTCGTAGCTGAACGATGCATCATTCAGACGAAGCTTTTCGAGGGCATCCCGCAGGTCTTCGTAATCATCGCTGTTTACGGGGTAGATGCCTGAGAAGACCATCGGCTTCACGTCTTTATAACCGGGGAGCGGCGCATCCGCGGGACGGTCGGCATCCATGATGGTATCGCCGATCTTGGCGTCCGAGACCCGCTTGATGCCGGCGATGATACACCCCACTTCACCCTGCGACAGCTCCGCTTTCGGCTGCATCTTGGGTGTGAAGACGCCGACGGACTGCACTTCGTACACCGCGGAGTTCGAGTAGAGCTTGATCCTCTGCTTGGGGCGCACCGCCCCGTCAACCACACGTACCAGAATAACCACCCCCTGGTAACTGTCATACCAGGAGTCGAACAAAAGCGCTCTCAGCGGCGCATCGGCATTCCCTGCCGGTGGCGGTATCTGCTTTACCACAGCCTCGAGGATCTCTTTCGTGCCGATGCCTTCCTTGGCGCTCGCCGGAATGGCCCCCGAAGAATCCAGTCCGACCACATCCTCGATCTGCCGTTTTACCTCTTCGATGTTCGCGCTTGGCAGATCGATCTTGTTGATCACGGGAATCATCTCGAGGTTATGATCGATAGCAAGATAGGCATTGGCAAGTGTCTGCGCCTCCACACCCTGCGAGGCGTCGACCACCAGAAGCGCCCCTTCGCAGGCCGCCATGCTGCGCGATACCTCGTACGTGAAGTCCACGTGGCCCGGCGTGTCGATCAAATTCAACAGGTATACCCGGCCGTCCGATGCCTCGTACCGGAGACGCACGGCATGGGCTTTGATGGTGATACCCCGCTCACGTTCAAGCTCCATATCGTCGAGCACCTGGTCGCTGCCCGCTGCAGCCATCTCCCGGTCCGAAAGTGCTCCGGTATATTCGAGTATCCTGTCGGCAAGCGTTGATTTGCCGTGATCAATATGTGCGATAATGCAGAAATTCCTGATATTCGTACTTGCCATAATTCCTGAATACTGTAACAACAAACGCTTCGAAAGAGGAATGCGGGCTAAACGGCAGTTCGCAGTTTCTGCAGCGCCACGGCTGCCGCGCCGACCAGGCCGGCGTCGTCTCCAAGCTTGGACGGCACAATCTGGGTGCGTGCGGCAGGGACCTCGAAGGCCCGGTTCCTGATTTCCTCTCGTGTTGCATCGATGAACAGCGGCCAGGCCTCCTTGACTCTGCCGCCGATGACGATCATCTCGGGATTAAAGATATTGATCAGGTTCGCGATGCCGATGCCGAGCATGCGCCCCATGCCTTGCATGACCGCCAGAGCATCGGCTTCACCCTTTCGCGCGGCTTCATACACCTGTTCGGATGTGATCTCTTCGGAAGCGGGGGATGTATGTGCTCTCCGTTCCCGATAACTCTGAACAATACCCCGCGCCGAAGCATACATTTCAAGGCAGCCGGTGTTGCCGCAACCGCATAATCTGCCGTCGGGAATGACCGTCATGTGGCCGAGTTCGCCGGCCATGCCATCAGCGCCTTGCCATATCTGATTATTCAGCACGATTCCGCCGCCGACACCGGTTCCGAGCGTCAGCAGAATCATACTCCCGATGCCGCTTCCGGCGCCAAGCCACTGTTCCCCGAGCGCTGCGGCATTGGCATCGTTTTCGATAGTAACGGGCAGGTCGAGTGCTTTCTCCAGCTCATCCTTAAGTGGGAGATTATTCCAATCCGGGAAATTGGGGGACTTCACCACAATGCCCGTGTCGCCTTGGATGATGCCGGGAGCTCCCACGCCCACTGCTGCAATACTCAAACCCTTCCTGCTAGCGGATTCTTGCTGCCGTCTAATATTATCTATCAGGCGCAGCACTACTTTTTTCCAGCCGTCAGATGCGTGCGTCGCCTCTGCGCGCCTGTCCAGAATATTGCCGTCCGGACTCAAAAGCGCTGTCCTCAGGTTTGTACCGCCGAGATCCACGCCGATTACGACACGGCCCACAACCAGCCTCCTAACTACTGAAAATGTATGGAATATTCCTGAAAGATTTTTATTTTAACATACTGGCTCAGAAATGTAAATAATATTATCAACTTTTGAGCACTTCGAAAGGAGAGTTCAGCGTCTAAGGGAAAGATAGACCCACTGAGCGAGCAGGAGGGTAATAGCGCCGATTCTGACTGCATTGCCCTCTTTTTTCGTAAGGATGAAGCTGACCCGCGGGAGATCAAAGACAAGGGTAATGAGGCTGTACAGAAAAAAAAGAATGGCCGCGATAAAGCACATTGCGGTCAGCGGATTCATCATAAGTGCACCGGAGATATCACCGTGCACAAGATGAACCACGGACCGCGTGGAACCGCAGGTCGGACAAGGGAGGCCGGTAAGCCCCTTGAATACGCAGGATGGGGCAAACGGGAACACGGGAAACATCCTGACGGCACAGAGCACAAATAGGGCAATTACTCCGTAGATGATGCCGAACTCGATCCGGCCTGGCGTCCTCTTTTTGAATTTGACGCGCATGCGTGCGACCACCCGTTACTTGTACATCTGGACAAAATTGCCGAAGGAAGCCGCTACAGCGCCCATGAACAGCGCAACTGCCAGAACAAAGAGCCCGCAGCAGAAAAGAAAAGGAAACAGTACCGCAACGGTCGCCTTGCCGCCCGATGTCTCGTGCGCTTCTTTGAGACCGATGATTGCGAGTGTTATGATCCACAACGACGTAATGGGCACTCCGCATACGGGAATGATCAAAAAGAGAAAGGGCGACATGCTGTAGCTGACGACACGAAACGTCGCTTCAAATCCGGCCTTCGCGCCGTGAACGAGCAGAAGAAAAAGGTGCAGCATTCCCGATACGACAAACAACCACAGAATAACCAGAAAAGGCGTCAAGACTGCGGCGAACGAAGCCCCGAGCGTGCGGAACATACCGCGCTCCGACGCCGCGCGAAGCTCCGGGGTCATAAAGTTCTGCATGGGATCATGGAGCAGGATGTCCCAGAAATAAAAAACCATGAGGCCTGCCATACCGATGATCATCGCATAGAGTAAGGGATCCGTCAGACCCCCGGCCACCGTCATCTTCTTGAAAAAATCCGATGGACGAAACAGCGTTTCCTTCAGTGTTCTGAACAGTCCTGCCATGAAGCCTACGGTCCGCCGGTCCTCCCAGGGGGTCTTCGACCTGCCGGCACCCGGCGTCGAACCAGCCATGCCGGTCTCTCCGATCCTGGCGCCGCAGTACTGGCAGAATGCCTGGCCTTCAGCGATCTCTTTTCCACAATGCGGACAAAACATTCATTCTCCTCGTGACAAGTCGAAGGGCGATTGCATTATGGTTGAGCTCCTTGTAACAATGCAATAAAAAAACCGCCCTAGGCGATTAATGTCGAAATTCTATCCTAGAAACAGCAGGTTGTCAACTGGAAGGCGTGTGAAGCCATGCTCGCGCATCAACTTCCGCAATCGCTTGGATCACCTTTGATCTTTTCGATCGCGTGGAGAAGGGCCGGAAGGATGACTGCAAGATTTTCACGGACTGCCCTGGGGCTGCCGGGAAGATTCACGATAAGGGTCTGTTTTCTGATTCCGGTAACGGCGCGAGAGAGCATGGCATGGGGCGTTTTTTTCAGGCTCTCAGCTCGCATAGCCTCGGCCATGCCGGGAAGTTCACGGTCGATCACCGCCCGTGTCGCTTCGGGTGTTACATCGCGCGGTGCCACGCCGGTACCCCCGGTGGTGAGGATGAGATCGATCGCCCCTGAGTCCGCAAGTCTCGACAGTGTTTCCATGATACGAGACGTATCATCCGGAAGGATCTCATAGTGAACATCAGAAGCGCCGATGCTCTCAATTATCTCGTGGATCGACTTCCCGCTCTCGTCCTCCCGTTCACCTTTCGAGCCCTTGTCGCTCAGGGTGATGATCGCCGTGCGAATGCTCAAGCCTTGCCCTCCCGCAGGAAATAACAACGGTTCATTGGATATGAATGTTATCTCTTATCCAAAATACACAACCATGATCAGCCTATACAACGACGCCGCCTACCGTCATCTCCGGAATCCTGAGCGTCGGCTGTGCATCACTTACGGGTGATCCCTGTCCGTCCTTTCCGCAGGTCCCGATGGAAAAACCCAGATCAGAGCCGACCTTGTCGATGGATGCAAGCACCTGAGGTCCGTTTCCGGTCAGTGTCGCCCCCCGTACCGGCTCACCGATTGTCCCGTTCTCGATCAGGTATCCCTCACTCACCTCAAACACAAAATCTCCATTCACCGTGTTCACCTGACCGCCGCCCATTTTCTTGACAAAGAGGCCCTTGGGCGTGGCCCGGAGGATTTCCTCGGCATCGGAGGCGCCGGGCGCGATCATGGTGTTCGTCATCCGCGGGATCGGCCGGTGTTTGTAGGACTCTCGCCTGCCGTTGCCCGTCGACCGGACCCCGTCCTTCATGGCGGTCAGGCGGTCGTACATGAAGGTTTTCAGGATGCCTTTGTCCACCAACACGGTACGTTCGGCGTCTGTTCCCTCGTCGTCAAAGCGGAAAGAACCTCGTCTTCCTGGAAGCGTGGCATCATCCAGAACAGTGATGAGCGGTGACGCAATTCGTTCACCCAACCGGTTTGAATATACCGAAAGCCCTGACTGTGCCAGGTCGGCTTCAAGACCGTGCCCCACTGCTTCGTGAATCATGGTTCCGCCTGCAGCTGACGAAAGGACTACGGGCATTCTTCCTGCCGGGGCTTTGCGCGCTGAAAGCATTATGACCGCCCGTCGCGCGGCAACCTCTGCTGCTTGTTCAAGGGGGGCATCATCGAACAGCTCCATACCTGTATTGCCTCCCACGGGCTCGTACCCGGTCTGAACTATCTCTCCGTCAGCAGCCACAACATGGACAAGCGCTGTCAGATAGAGGCGCTCATCCTCCGCGATGAAACCTTCGGAATTCGCAATCAGGACCTTTTGCCGGTGTTCACGGTAGGTGACCAGCACTTGCCTGATGCGCCGATCGAATGCGCGTGCCACCACGTTCGCCCGGAGCACAATCTCAACTTTACGGGATGGTTCGACGCCCTCCGGCGCTTTCACAATGGGGAAATCTATCCGCGGCTTTTTTTTACACAAATTGATGCTCTCAGCGCCAACAGATACGCCGCGTGCTGCATGACGTACGGCATCAGCGATATCAAGGAGTGACCCTGTCGTAAGTTCGTTCGTATAGGCATAGGCAGTCCGCTGTCCAAAAACAAGCCGCACGCCGGCTCCGCAGTCGATACCGGAAAAGACCTTTTCGATCCGGCTATCTTCACAGACAAGAGAGAATGGCAAGCTCTGTTCGATGAAAATATCGGCGTACGATCCGCCGCTGCTCAACGCCTTTCTTAGTACTGCGGGATAGTCAATGTTAAAGTCTTCCACAAGCACCTCGCAAGAACAGTTTATCATATTTTCTTCCCGGCCTTCAGAATATCTTAGAACAAATGCCTCGGGAATATCAATGAAAGCATTTATATATTACCTGAGGTATGCTCCTTTTTGCAATTTTATTTTACGTAACCCTTTTTTCTGATAGCGGATTCTTTTACTTCCGTGCCACCCTCGAAAAATGCGACCCACTCCAGACCTGCCGGGAATCCGACGGGGAAAACAAAACGGGAGATTACGGGATTCGAACCTCCTTTCTTATTGTACGGGCTTGATTGCCAAGGGTTGACATTCGGTGAATTACAGCTTGACAAAAAAGTGATTTACAGTTACTCTTTTTCGTAAACTTGCATAAAACTGTTCCTTATACCTCATGACGCAGAAAAAAATTCTCATCGCCGATGATAACGAAAACATCAGAGAAGCTCTGACCTATCTTCTCGAAGATGAAGGCTACAGCCTTTCACTGGCCAGGGATGGCGCAGAAACGCTTGCCAGAGTAAGAGAAATCCATCCCGATATCTTGTTCCTCGATATCATGATGCCCGAGTTAAACGGCTATGATGTTTGCCGCATCATTAAGAACGACCCGGATCTCAAGAACACATACGTTATCATGCTGACAGCCAAGGGGCAGGTGGCGGAACAGGAACGCGGCCGTGCGGCTGGCGCCGACGAGTACATCGTGAAACCCTTCAGCCCCATGGAAATTCTTACGAAAATAAGAAATATTCTGACTACCTGACTGCCGTATGTTGATCTCCACAAAAAGGCGGGTGGCACAACAGTTCTATCATACCGGTTTCTCCCTGTTTCAGGAGAACCGCTACGAACAGGCACTCATCGAACTGCGCAGGGCGGGAGAGGCCTTTCGCAAAATGGATGCTCGGGGACACCCGTTTAATCATATCCTCCCGAACGGAGTTACCGGGCTCGCTAATTCACTTGCCTTGTCCGGCCATTGCCATCAACGGCTTGGCAATACCCAAAAAGCCATTGCCAGCTTCGAAGCCAGCTACATCAATGCCAGATTCGAACGGCCAAAGCCGTTTCAGACCTTCGTTGCAGGCGTACGAGAAGATCTGATCGCCTGTTATGCACACGGGTTGGATAAGTTCGACCAACAGACGATGCTCAGGACCATGGTCCGGGACATCCAGATTGACACTACCCACCGTTTTCCCTTTTCCCTCACAAGAGAAGCAGTTCCCCTAGCCAGGCTCTATGAACTTGCCCCTGAGCGCTTCCCGCAGTTCAAGGATTTTTTTATACGCGCAAAAGAGAAAGATGCCGCGCTCCGACTGTCCGACAAACGGTCCGACGAGTCGAGAATGAAGAAGGCCGGCATCTCTCTCTGGGTGATTCTCGGCTCCCTTTGGGCGGCTTACAGTCTGTTTATGGCTAGGGCTATTTTTCTGAAATAGCCGGCATAGGCACATTGAAATCATCAGAACGTCACGATAAAATTTTATGGTTCCCTACCGCTCGTCCACGGCGAGTCGTGCATAGTCTGCATGAGCGTTTCAAAAAACGACGTGCCGACCGGCAAGTTTGCCGGGCTGAGCGAGACCAACAATATCGGGCTGAAGGCGCAACATGTCCATAGCACCAATGCCATTCTGACAGCCTGCCCAGAACCGTTGAGCGATGCTGTTCTCGATACCGGTGGCCTTCATGGCATGAGGCACAACTCCTGTTTCCCCAGGCTAAATAATAGAAAGCATGAAACTGAACGTTTCTCAAAAAATCATTTACAGCGAAGTAGTCATAGGGGTGCTCGTTCTCACTACGCTCGTACCGTACATCCCAATGATCATGAACTTTACACCCCTGCAGCTCTTTCACTATGTAACCATTACGCTGGTCATCCTCATTCCCCTCGCCTTCGGGTCCCTGTTCTACTTCGTCGACCGGTGGGAATGCCGCCCTATCGAGATGCTGTCGTTTTATCTGGAACGGCGGCTGTCCCCTCCCGTTGACATCATGGCTGAGGCCAAAACACGGACACTGAATTTGCCGATGATCCATGCGGTCTCCGTTCTCATCAGGTACGAAATCATCTGTTTGCTCAATTGTCTCTATATGGGAACGGTCGGGGGTCTCTCCGCGGTCGAAACGGCGAAGTTGGGCGTTGTGGCCTGTTTCGGCATTGCGGTCTTTCCTGTCTTTTCTTTTTTCCTGACCGAACGGTTTCTCTATCCGGCGCGCCGTATTCTCGCCGAAAAAACCAGGGACGTCCCCATCGATGAATCCCGGGTGATCCGTATCAACACCCATACCCGACTCGTGACCATTCTCCTGACCGCGGTGATGGCTCCGCTCATCGCCCTCGGAGTCCTCATTTACCACTGGTTTGGAGCCGAGCTGAGCGTTCGGCTGGGTGACCCTGCCTCCCTGCGCCCCGTCATGTGGCAACTCTCGAACCTCATCTTCATCGTGACTACGGCTGCACTTATCCTGGCGGCGGGGATCGGGGTCCTGCTCGCATCCAGCATGTCGACCCCTCTCAGGCACATGGTGGGCATAATCCGACAGATGGAAAAGGGAAATCTCGGCGCCCGGATGAACATAATATCAAACGACGAAATCGGCGTCGTTTCCCGCAGCTTCGATATCATGGCCATCCGGTTCGAACAAAATCGAAAAACATTGGAAGACCTGAACCGGACTCTCGAAGCGCGGGTGGCGGAAAAAACGGAAAATCTGACCAGGGCCTACGAACGGCTCCAGTTTTCCAACCGGAACCTTGCTGTCGCCAACCGCGAGCTTGAAGAGGCCAACGCCAAACTGAAAGAGATCGACCGGATGAAATCGGATTTTATCTCCATCGTGTCCCATGAGCTGCGGACGCCACTTACCTCCATCAAAGCCTTCACGGAACTGATCATCATGAAGCCGAAGATGTCTTCGGATAAGCGGAACCGGCTTCTTCACGTTATCAACAGCGAAACCGACAGACTGACGAGGCTCATTAATGACATCCTGGACCTCACGAAGATTGAGGCCGGCAATTTCAGTTGGCACATTGAGCAGTTGTCGATGGATGACATTGTCCGAACTTCGGTATCAGGGATTCAGTCCCTGGCAGACAACAAGGGCCTCACCATTACGACGGAAATTCCCCCCTCCCTTCCCTCTGTTCTCGGAGACCGGGACCGTCTCATCCAGGTAACCACCAACATCCTATCAAATTCGATAAAATTCACTCCTCAAATGGGGAAAATCACACTTACGGTCAACTGTGAAAAGACGCCGCCCCAGATCCTCGTGTCCATCGCAGACACCGGCATCGGTATCCCGGAGCAGGACCATAGACTCATCTTCGAAAAATTTCGGAGATCCGGAGATATTCTCACCAGTAACATCGAGGGTACCGGTCTCGGCCTCGCCATCAGTCGTCAGATCGTGAATTACCATGGCGGAGCGATCTGGGTGAACAGCAAACCGGGAGAAGGCAGTACGTTCACTTTTACGCTTCCACTGGACAAGTCTTGGTACAACAAAAGTAATACGACGCCCTCGGCGTGAGTTGATCGGACCGTTCAGCTCTTGTCCGCATCACCTTCCCTCATCCATGGTTCCGGCCTCCTTTTAACTTCTTGACTTTTTGCCGGTTTTGGCAGTAAATTACTTTATGTTTCAGCGCATCTTCCGCACATTAAAGCAGAAGGAACTCCTCACGCCAAGCGGGATCATTCTTGCCCTCCTCGTTGTCCTCTCCCTCATCATCATCCTAGGACAATTCTTTCATCAGACACTGCAGGAGGAAATGGCAGGCCAGTTCAACCGGCAGCAGCTCCTGCTGGCCCGTGAAGTGTCAATGAACATCGAGAGTTTTATCGATCATGCCTACAAAGATATCCTCGTCATCTCACGCATGCCTGAGGTTCAAAAGCTCGATGCAAGCAGCAGTTGCCGGCCCGTTGCGGAGGCCATCAACTTCAACATTCAAAACGAGGCGCTCGTAACCATTCGGGTCCTCGATAAACGCGGCATTGTGGTCTACGACAGCGCGTCACCCGGCCGGGAGGGTGTAAACTTATTTAAGACCGACTATTTTCAGAAAGCCAGGGTCCTGCCGAAGAATGAGAAGCTCATTACCGACCTTCTCCCTTCGCCGGAACAGAAGTCCGATTCCAAGCAGTTCATCATAGCAACTCCCATATACCAGCAGCAAATGAACACGCCAGCCCCCGCCTTCAGCGGCGTTGTCCTCGCCGTGCTCTCCCTCGACGGCATAACTCAAAAGTATATAGCCCCTATTAAGTCAGGAACACGGGGCTACGCCTGGATGATGGATAGCGAAGGCACTCTGCTCTACCATCCCAAACAGCCTCAAATGGTCGGGAAAAATCTTTACCGGACCGACCCATCCTGCTTCCAGTGCCATAAGTCCTTCGACACCGAAAAGAAGATGATCGAGGGCACGACGGAGACCTTCGGCTCCTATGAGGCGCCGGGCGGTGAGAACAAGCTCGCGGCTTTCTATAAGTTCCCGATCGCGCGCAAGTCCTGGACCGTTGTTGTCTCGGCGCCGTATTCCGATGTGATCGCGCTGATGCAGAAAAGCAGGCGTTTTTATTCGCTTTTGATCATGTCGATCTTTATCACGACGCTGGTCGCATCCGGCGCCACCATTGTAAACTACAAGAAGAAGATCAAGCTGGAAGAGAAAGCGAAACATCTTGAAAACCAGAGAAGGCTGGAGCGGGAGATCGAGATTCAGAAAGACTACCTCGAGAACATCATCGAGAACACGAAGACAAATCTCCTGGTCCTCGACAAGGACCTGACCATCAAGACAATGAATACTGCTCAGGCCCGCGCCCTCGGCCGGCCAAAACAGGAGGTCCTGGGGAAACCGTTCTTCTCTCTCTTCCCGGGAGAACTCGCTCCCTATGAAGGGATCCCGATCGATGCCATCCTTCAGAATACGCTGAGGGGACGCAGTTTTGAACTCAGGGACTATCAGGTGTCGGGGCTTCAGAGTACGCCTGTCTATTTTACCATGACCGTCAGTCCGCTCCTCATTGACGGCAAGACACCCGGCGTCCTCATCACGAGTAACGACGTTACCAAGCGCGTGCAGCTCGAAGAAGCATTAAAGCAGTATACCGTCGAACTCGAAGATAAGGTCGACAAGGGAACCGCCACAGCAAAAAAACTCGAGCAGCAGGTCCTTCATGCCGACCGGCTGGCGGCGCTCGGCCGGCTCGCCGCCGGAGTCGCTCATGAGATCGGCAATCCGCTCACGTCTATTTCAACGTTTGCCCAGCTCCTTCGCGAAATGGCGACGGACGAATTTTCGCAGCACAGCCTCGATATCATCAACAACCATATCCAGCGGATCACTGATATCGTGCGGCGAATGTCGACCTTTTCCCGAGCGGACGCTCTGAATATCAAATACGTCCAGATCAACGACGTCGTGAATTCGACGCTTGACCTCATGCGGCTCGATAAGCGCATGAAGAGCTCCGTGGAAATCGCGATGTCTCTTGCACCTGATCTGTCCAAAACCATGATCGACGAGGGCCAAATCTCACAGGTCTTCCTCAATATCGTCCTCAACGCCCTTGACGCCATGCCCAATGGCGGAAAACTGAGCGTGGTTACCGGCCACGGACCGGACGAGCAGGGGCGGGAGTCCATCAGCATCTCCTTTGCCGATACCGGCACGGGCATACCCAGAAGTGAACTCCAGAAAATTTTCGACCCCTTCTTCACGACCAAGGAGGTCGGCAAGGGCACGGGTCTCGGCCTCTCCCTGAGTTATGATATCGTCAGACGCTTCAAAGGCGACATCCATGTCGAAAGTGAAGTCGGAAAGGGTACGACGTTTACAGTCATCCTTCCGGTCGAGAAAGAGAAGGAGTAAGGAGAAGCGTCCATGGGAAAACCGAACATCCTGATTGTTGACGATGAGAAGGACATCTGCATGGCCCTCAATATCCTGCTTACCAAGGAAGGATATGCCGTCAAGGAGGCGTACAACGGCGAGCAGGCGCTTGAGCGCATCAAACAGGAAAACTTCGACATCATCATGACCGACATCAAAATGGAAAAACTGGACGGATTCGAAGTCCTCAAGGAGGCTCAGAAGATCAGCCCCGAGACCTCGGTCATCATGATGACCGCTTTTGCATCGGTAGGGTCCGCCGTCGAAGCCATGCGTGCCGGCGCCGTGGACTATATCACCAAGCCGTTTATCAATGACGAAATCAGGCTGACGATCAAACGGCTCATCCAGAGCCGGGATCTCCAGATGGAGAACCAGATACTCCGCCAGGAATTGAGCCAGCGGCGCGAGGCCTTCGCCAACATCATCGGAAGCTCGGAGTCCATGCAGAAGGTCTTCGGCGTCATGGAGAAGGTGATCCCCAACAAGAGCAATATCCTGATCACTGGCGAGAGCGGAACCGGCAAGGGGCTGGTAGCGCAGGCGATCCATGATGCGGGCCCGCGCAAGGACAAACCCTTCATCTCCATCAACTGCGGCGCAATTCCGGAAAACCTGCTCGAAAGCGAGCTGTTCGGCCACAAGAAGGGCGCCTTTACCTCGGCCAACGAAGACAAAAAAGGCCTGATCACCATGGCGAACGGCGGAACGCTTTTTCTTGACGAGATCGGCGAGCTGCCGCAGGCGCTTCAGGTCAAACTGCTCCACGTCATTCAGACGAAAGAACTTACACCCGTCGGCGACACACGGGTTATTACCGTTGATGTGAGGATCATCGCAGCTACGAACGCGGACCTGATGCAGCGGGTCAAGGAGGGGCGATTCAGGGAAGACCTGTATTACCGCCTAAATGTGATCGAGATTTGCATGCCGGCCCTGCGGGACCGGAGAGACGACATCCCGGTGCTCATCAAGCATTATCTGGAGATCTTTGCAAAGGAATCGGGGAAAACCATCAAGGATATCGACTACGAGGCCATGCAGGCCCTTCTCGCCTATGACTGGCCAGGGAACATCCGGGAGCTCCGGAATACCATCGAGCGGGCGACCGTGCTCGCCGACAGTGAAATGATCACCATCCACGATCTGCCGGACAAGTTCAGAACGCTGGATGTGGAAGGAGTATCGACGTCGTCGCTCCGGCAGGCGCTCGACAATTTCGAGCGTGAGTATATCCGCCGCAGCCTGACGGAGAGCAAGGGGAACAAGGAGTCGACAGCGGGCAAGCTGGGCATCGACCTCGCCACGCTGTACCGAAAGCTGAAGAAACTCAGGATCGAGACCGCGTAACGACAATAAATAAAGGCCGGACAGAACTGCCTGTCCGGCTTTTTTCATTTTTCCCTGCTCATCACGATATCACGTGAAACGTAAGGGAAGTGTTAAGAAGAAAGCACGGTTCCGAATCGGCAAGACACTTGATTACCTGTGAGTGGAGCCCCTTGCAGAGTCTACCGCCCCCCTCATCCCTCAGGGGTCTTTTCCTCTTTCACCATGAATATGCTGCCTGTGACCGTCTTCTTGATACTGCCCTTGAGCACGACCGGCTTCTTAACGACGTCGGACATGAGCCTCGGCCTCTTACTCTTGAAAAGACCCTTCATAGCTTCGAGCGGCAGCCAGGCTTTTACCGGGAGCTCGGTTGTGCGGTCGGTGATAAAAAATTGAGCTTTTTTGAAATACTCTCCCTTCGCAACGATCCAACCCGTGATCATAATATTTTTTTTCTGTCCTTGGGTGACCGCTTCCGATACGGAAAGCGCCCCCTTTCTAAAGGCGTATAAAAACGATTTTGCGTCCTCGATATCATGATCACCGCGGAAGACTTGCTTGACATTTCCATTCATCAGGACCACCAAAGCTGGAAAGCCCTCGATTCCGAAGCGTTTGAATGTATCCTCATCGCCTGTGCTCACTTCGAACGGCAGGGTTTCGGTCCCTCCTTGCCCATACGCAAAGCCCTTCATCTTAAATTCTTTGCTCAGGTCTTTGACGATTGGCTCGATGTTTTTACAAGGTTGGCAATCAGAAGAGAAGAAATACAAAGCAGTCAGATCCTTCGCCGCGGCGGCGGCTACGAAGGACAGCGCAATACCTGTAATTAAAATGAGAAGTGAAAGAGGAAATCTTCGCATTGTTAAGAAAATGGCGGGGCACTATGCCCCGCCATGAGTCATAGCATGTCTTCTTATTCCGAAAACAAAACTCTATTGCGCATGTTCTTTTCTACTGGATACACGCGCTCCCACCCAATTGGCTACAATCACCAAATTGTAAAGAAGAACCC
>JBLMWN010000246.1:0-30103 GCA_050257255.1 Betaproteobacteria bacterium
AACAACCTCCTGCCCCACATCATCGTGTCAAGGGACCACCGGGTGCGCGAGGACTTCCTCACGAACAGCGGACTCGACCGGTTCTACGTCGAGGAACTCGAAAAAGACTACTTTGATATGAATAAAATAGAACAGAACGTCCTCGAAGAAATCAGAAAGTGACCATGCTGAGAACCCTTGATCGCTACATATTCCGCGAAATGGTGCCGCCTTTCTTCCTCAGCATGGCGGTGCTCATGCTTGTGCTCTTTCTCCAGAAGCTGTTCCGGCTGGCTGACCTTGTCGTTTCGAAGGGAGCGACCCTGCTGTCGACCGCAAAAGTGCTCATTTACGTGATGCCGGGTTTTCTGGTCATCACGATCCCCATGTCGCTTCTCGTCGCCTCCCTCTCCGCCTTTACCCGGATGAGCTCCGACTCCGAAGTGACCGCCATGAAGGCCTCCCGCGTAAGCCTTTACAGCATGATCCGGCCGGTGCTCCTTTTCGCACTGCTTGCATTTGCCTTAACCTCCGTCACCTCACTCATCCTTGTCCCCAGAGCCAACACCGCTCTTAAAACCTACCTGTTCAACATGGTAAGGTCTCGCGCCCTCGTCGGGATCGAGCCCGGCGTCTTCAGCAGCACCTTTGACGGGATGGTCATTTATGTAGACAAGATGGATCCTCTCAACAACATGGAAGGCGTGTTCATATCAGACGAACGCTCCGTCAAAGAGCCCTACACCATCGTTGCCAAGCGCGGCAAGCTCATTGCCGACCCGCAGTCTCTGAACGTCACGCTCGCCTTGCAGGATGGCTCCATCCAGACCCTCCCCCGAGATGACAAGACGTACAGTCTGATGGGTTTTGCCGCTGCCAAACTCTACCTCGACATCGGCAGTTCACTGGCCAGGCAGGGCGCCCCTGGCAAGGGCTATGAGGACATGAGCACTCCTGAACTGCTTCAGGATATCAGGAACGTACGAAGCGAGGGTAAGGCCACCTATTCCCAGGATACGGAACTGCACAAGAGGCTCTCCATCCCGTTTGCCTGCCTCCTTTTCGGTCTCATCGGCGCTCCGCTCGGCATCAGGCGCAGCCGGTCGGGGAAATCCGCCGGAATAGCGATCGCGCTGCTGGTATTTCTGTTTTACTACATCATTTTTGGAGGAGCAACCAATCTCGCGGAGACCGGGACAGTCTCTCCGCTCCTGGCATTCTGGGTTCCGAACAGCATCATGGCTTTCGCGGCAGTGATATTCGTCATTAAAAAAGGGCGGGAAGTGAACATGGGGATCTGGGACGCAATCACCGTTGCCTACTACAAGACAAAAGAGCTGCTGCGGAAAAGGCGCGGGCCTCGGAATTTTTAAGAGAAATCATGACGCTAATCAGCAAACATATACTCAGGGAATTCATCACGCTCGTTCTGGGCGTCCTGTTCTTCATCCTCGTCGTCTACCTCTGCGTTGAGTTCCTCCAGAAAGCGGACAAGCTCATCAAATACCACGCCTCCCTCTCGCAGGTGACGCGCTACTTTCTCTTCAATGTTCCGAGCATGGTCACGATATCGTTGCCCATGGCCACCCTGATTGCCGCGCTCCTGTCACTCGGCAACCTGTCACGCCACAATGAGATCATCGCCATGCGCGCAGGCGGCGTGGGCCTTGGAAAGATTATCGCTCCCATGCTCGCCGGCGGGATCGCAATCTCTCTCTTCGGCTTCATCAACAACGAACTGATCATGCCCGAATACAGCGCGCGTGCAAACTATATCCGAAGCGTCGAGATCGAGAAAAAACAGCAGCCGGTCATGTTCCAGCAGCGAAAACTGTGGCTCCGCGGACCGGACAACAGCATCGCAAACATTGAGCTCGTTTCGCCGAACCGCACTGAAATGCTCGGCCTCAACGTCTACAAGCTCAACGCCGATTTCTCGGTCCGTGAGCGGATCACGGCCGACAAGTTATTGTGGGAAAACGGTGCCTGGCGGCTCAAACACAGCCGCACCTTTGCCCAGGTCGGTGATGCCGTCCGGACCTACTCGTCCGACGACGAGGTTTTCAACATCGTGGACAGCCCGGACGATCTTGGAATGGTCGTCAAGGACTCGGAGGAAATGAGCTTTTCGGAAATGCGGGAATATGTCAAGAGGCTCAAGACGAGCGGGTACAAGGCCAGCACCTATGAAGTCGACCTGTTCAGCAAGATCGCATTTCCTCTCTCAAGCGTGCTCATGGTGTTGATTTCCATCCCTTTCTCGATCCACAAGGTGCGCAGCGGCGGAGCAACCAAGGGATTTGCGTTCGCACTCGTGATCGCCTTTTTCTACTGGACGCTCATGAGCGTCGGCCAATCACTGGGCCATTCCGGCGCTATCCCTCCACTTGTTGCAGCGTGGTTCGCCAACATTTTCTTCAGCATCGCCGCAATCATCGTGCTGCTGCGCCTGCACAGAACGCTCTGACGGACGGCGCAGGAGCATCATGGTGAGCTGCGGCATCTTGAGAGAAGTTGTCCGGGAGGCTGTTGTCGTCGTGGATAAACTTTTTTTGCACACCGTTTCCCGGATGTCCTGATTAGGGAGGGGAAGATCAAACTGGAGAAAAACTTCTTCAAGCTGATGACCGGCAACCGGCCTTCTTTCGAACTCGGGTCGGAATACTGGCCTGTCAAAACCGCCGACGGGTCTTTGTGCCCCAACCGCCCGATGGGGCAGATCAAATACGGAAAAGACATCAGCGCGCTCGATGCCGAAGCGTATCTGGACTCCGTCGTGTTGGGGGCCGCATACGAAGCTGAACCCGGCTTCACTGGTGAAAAAAGGGGTCTCCTGGACCGCCTCTCAGATACCGATCTTCACTCGCGTTTTCTTCTGGAGAATCTATCCTGACGCCATGGCAAAGCGGCTCGCCAAACTTGTACTTGGTCTCGCGCTCATACCCTTCTGCGTTGGCTTTACCTGGCAGCTGGGTGCAGCCGTGTTTTCGGTCGCCTATAAGCCGGGAGCCCCCTACTATTTCGTGGGAGGCGGGCTGGCGTATCTGGCGCTTCACCTCCTGTTTAAAAAACCGATCTTCACCTACGTTATCGGTCATGAGCTCACGCACGCTCTTTTTGCGATGCTCTTCGGTGGTTCGGTGAAGTCATTACAGGCAAGCAACAGGGGCGGCCGCGTAACCGTCACCAAATCAAATTTCGTCATCACGCTGGCTCCCTACTTTTTCCCCCTCTATACATTCGTTGCCCTCCTTTTCTACGAAGCCGCCCTCGCTGCAGACGCCGGCGCTGCGGTCACGAACGCCGTCATTTTTTTCAGCGGCGCTGCCTTCACCTTTCATCTGGTGCTGACCTTTATTTTTCTCCAGACCGACCAGAGCGACATCAGAGAACAGGGGGCGCTCTTCTCCTATCCTCTCATTTATCTGTTCAATATCGCTTTTACCGCGGTGCTCATCGATGTCTATCTTGCCATAAACATGGACTACCTGAGATTCTTCGCGGGTGGTATAATAAAAACTGCGGATTTGATTACGCTTCTCATGAAAAAAGCGTATGCTCTTGTCCCGAAGTAGGGACAGGTTTCAAATTGCACTTCCCTATGTTGAAAGGTTAAACCATGCTGCTGGTAGGATTGACAGGTGGGATCGCGAGCGGCAAAAGTCTAGTAGCGCATCTGCTGAGGGACCTCGGCGCCCAACTCATCGATGCCGACCGGATCGTCCATGAGCTCCTCGTGCCAAATCAGCTGGCCTGGCGCGAGGTGATCGACCACTTCGGGAAGGATATTCTTCTGCCGGACGGATGCATAGACCGCAGAAAACTCGGAGAAATCATTTTTAACGACGAACAAGAGAGAGCATGGCTCAACAGATGCCTCCATCCCAAGGTCTTCGACGCCTACATGGCGCAGATCAGAAGCATGCGCAATTGGCCGCCGGATACGATCATCGTGCTTGATGCCGCGCTTTTGATAGAAACCGGGTATCATACAAAGATGGACCGGCTCATTGTGGTCTATGCGAACGTGGAGCAACAGATCGAGCGACTTACGATGCGCGAAAATTTCACGAAAGAACAGGCCCTGGCCAGGCTCCGAAGCCAGATGCCTCTTTCCGAAAAGCGCGGATACGCTGACTACGTGATCGATAATACAGGTTCACGTGAGCACACTGAACGCCAGACCAGAGAAGTTTTTATGAAGCTCAAACAGGAAGCGGAGAGGAGTTCTTGAGAGACGGCGCCCTTCAAATTGTACCCATGAGACGATGCCATATCCGGGCCTGTGATGAGATTGCCGGACACTCGGAACCATGGAAGTCATTGCAGGAGCGCATCGACTTCCCGATGTACATTTCCCGGAAACAGGCATATGTATGCGTCGCGAACAAAGAGACCGCCGGTTTCATGATTTTCACTCCCGAACCGGTATTTGCCAGAGGAGGATACCTCCGCGCCATCGGGGTCGCTCCGGGAATGCGCAGACGCGGCATCGGCAAAAAACTCTTGGCCTTTGCGGAAAGAATGACAGCGCGTCAATCTCCGAACTTTTATCTTTGCGTATCGTCGTTCAATCGCCGCGCGCAGGCCTTTTACCGAGCACTCGGGTATGCCCGGGTAGGGAACATCCCCGAGCTGATTATCCGGGGTTCGTCGGAATATATTTTCTGGAAACGCCTGCGACAACGATGACCCCAAAAGAGGAGAACAAAATCCGCCTATGAAAAATTTGAAGAAGATAGACCTGTTCAAGAATCTTTCCAGCGAGGAGCTGCGGGAACTGGAGCCGTACCTCGTTATGGCAACGTTCAGAAAAAAAGAAGATATATTCACGGAAGGCGATCAGCCCGAATGGTTCTACATCGTATCGAAGGGAAAAGTGAAAATCACTAAGCTCTCTCACGATGGTAAGGAGATCATCCTCGAGATCATCTCTCCAAATGACATCTTCGGAGGCGTTGCGGTCCTGCGGAACTTCCCCTATCCTGCCAATGCCGTTGCGATGGAGGACAGCGAAATCATCAAAATATCCCGCAAGAACCTCATGCGCCTCGTGGACCGCTTTCCGAACCTCATGTACTGCATCGCCCTCCAACTGGGCGACCGGATGAAAAGCTCTTATGATTCTCTCAAAAATATCGCCCTGGAGCGAGTGGAAGCAAGGATCGCGGCCTTGTTGCTGAAGCTTGCGGGCAAAGTAGGCGTTGATACGAAGGAGGGGCTTCTGATCGACATGCGCTTGACAAAGCAGGATGTAGCGGACATGGTCGGCACGACGGTCGAAACCTCGATCAGGACCTTCAGCAAGTTCAAGAAGCAGGGCCTCGTATCGGAGATGGACGGCAAGATCATCATCAAGGATCAGGAAGGGCTCCTGGCTTTCTCGTCGTAAGAGCCGGCGAGCGGCTCTTAGTCCCAGCGCGCAACACAAGTATTATGACCATGAGGCATGAAGTATCAGCTATGAGCTGAATGCTCCTCGACCTTCGTCAACAGCGTCATCAACATATTGTAGAAGAAGAGGAAAACGGCCAGTGCCTGTACTGCGCCTGATAACACTGTAATCATCCGGTATGTGCCGCTCGGCATGTAAACATTCAGAGTATAGAAAATCAGCATGGCCACGAGCGAAATATTCGCGAGATAAAACTGGGCCTCTCCGATCTTGTTGCTGTACAGCGGCCTGCCCATGAACCGTGGCAGGATATGGTACCCGACCCCATAGATCATCATGGACACCCATCCCAGCATGTTGAGATGCGAGTGCACGAACTTCAGCGCCATCACATTTTGATTCCACAGCATAATGATACCGAGCATGGCCGCCAGACCGAGATACACGATGCTCATGACGATGAACCCTTTTACGAACCTGTCCATTTTGTATTGCCTCCCGATGATTTGACGTAATCGCAGTATAGTGCCGGGGCCTCAGAAACGCTATGATATGGCTCATACTGCGCATTACACCTTCAAACATGGATCGGCAAGCAATTCCAATTTCTGCGAATTACCGCGTGAAACTTGTAGAACAGTGCGAGTCAGGCGCGGAGCGCCCCTTTCGACCCGTTGGTTGACGGACTTGTTCGCAATTAGTTTGCATTCACTCCGTACTCATAACACAGTAAGGGCATGTCGTAATCGGCAAGCCCTTCGCTTTGTTCGGAGTAATTCACGAGTTATTAATAAAGATGTTGCTAGCTCGCCGCCAGCGCCTTCGCCGCCTTGTTCACGTCTTTCGTACTGACCCAGAGGATGGCTGCATAGCGGCCTGCGCCAGCCGACACGGCGTCAGTGGCTGTAACATTAATTTTCTTTTCCGCCAGTATTTTGAGCAGTTCCGCTACGGCGCCCTTCCGGTCATTGCCCTGGACCAGGAACCCGAATTTCTGAGGACGCGTCTTGATCTTCGCCGCCTTGACGGCATTCTTAAACACCGCCACATCCTCTGGGATAAAATCTAGCTGCGCCTTCCTGCCGCTTGGGAACCCCGAGAATGCCAACAGGTTCACACCCGCATCTGCCAAAGCCCCCAGCACCCGCGCACCTTCACCCGGCTTGTTCGGAACATCCAGAGCAAAATATGCCACCTTCCTGACAATGTCCACCATATCCGACACCTCCTTTTAAGATATTATAGCACCTTAAAAGTTGCAGCTTAGAATCGGGGTAGTCGATGATTGTTTTTTTAGCGGTGAGGGTTTAGAATATTCTCTGGAAAACAAAAAAGGCCGGAGGGTAGATACCCACGGGCTTACGCCCGTGGGTATCTACTGAAAGTTTGTCAAACGGGAAAATGTCTCATTCTCTCGTGCGATGGCTCATAATTTGACATAGCAGGGAGTATGATGCAGGTCATAACGGGATCATTATTATTCTGGTAATGTGGATTCAACAAACGACTCAAGGAGGGCTGCTATGATCTCAGAGAAAAAGAAGGTAACGAAAGATTCGATCATCGGAGATATTATCAAGATGAGCCCCGGCGCAAAGGCCGTAATCCAGAAATATTTCGGGAACGGTTGTTTCACCTGTCCAGGCATCAATATGGAATCCATATCGTTTGGGTCGATGATGCACAACATGGACCCGAACACGATCGTAGACGAGATCAACGCGCTGGAGGAATAATATGGCAACCAAAGAGCTCAAGTGTTTCGTCTGCGGAGCGGACGATACGGACAGAGTGTATCTGCCCTGTTACCACGAAGGCAAAGAGAAGATTGTCTGTACCCGCTGTCTTCCCATGCTGATTCATGGGGCACATTGAATTCTCGATGGATGACGGACGATCGTTCGCTTTGCTCACTGTGACGATGGACGGTATTTGTCGCGTCACTTATCCTTCATCCCTCCTCCCTCATGGTGCGTCAAATCTCTGGAATTTTCGGACTGAGACTGGTAAACTGTCACCATGAATAAAGAACTTGCAGTTGTCCTGGTAAGCGGCGGCATGGACAGCTGCGTCTGTGCAGCAGTTGCGAATGAACGATACCGGCTGGCCTTTCTTCACGTAAACTACGGTCAAAGGACAGAGGCTCGGGAACTCACATCGTTCAACGATATTGCCGATTATTACCAGGCCGAGAAGCGCCTTTCCGTCAGCGTTGACCATCTCAGGATGATCGGCGGCTCTAGCCTTACCGATGAAAAAATCCCGATTCCTGAAACAGATTCACTCAAAACTCAAAACTCAAAACCCAAAACTTCTTCCATTCCCTCCACCTACGTCCCCTTCCGGAACGCGCACCTCCTCTCGATCGCCGTATCCTGGGCGGAGGTCATCGGCGCCGCGAAGATATTCATCGGCGCAGTGGAAGAAGACAGTTCAGGCTATCCCGATTGCCGGGAGACGTTCTACCAGGCCTTCAACAAGGTCATCGAAACGGGGACGAAGCCGGAGACCCGTGTAGAGATCGTCACCCCGCTCATTCACCTGAAGAAATCGGAGATTGTGCGAAAAGGCGTTGACCTCGGCGCTCCCTTCCACCTTACCTGGAGCTGTTACCAGAACAGCGAACGGGCTTGCGGAAGGTGCGAGAGCTGCGTGCTGCGACTGAAGGGATTCAAAGAGGCGGGAGTGAAAGACCCGATCCCGTACGAGGGGGTCTGACACGAGCATTGACAACGACTGTCAAAGAATTTATTAGGGCCTGGCCGATCCTCAAAAAACAGGTAAGAACGTTTCAACTCCCCTGGCTCGAAAACCTTTCAGTCCGGGACCGCGACCCCTTTAAGGTCCTGATTTCCTGCATCCTTAGCCTCAGGACACAGGACAAGACAACAGGGGCCGCCTCGGAACGTCTCTTCAGCCTGGCTTCAACCCCCGAAGCCATGACAAGGCTTTCCGTCGGAACCATAGAAAAAACAATCTATCCCGCGGGATTTTACCGCGTCAAGGCAAGGACAATCAAGGACATCAGCAGTGAGATCGTCGATAAATACCGATCACGGGTTCCCGATACCATGGAAGGGCTGCTTACTCTGAAGGGTGTGGGGAGAAAGACCGCAAATCTCGTCCTCACGCGCGGGTTCGACAAATACGGCATCTGCGTTGACACTCACGTTCACCGCATCATGAACCGGTGGGGGCTTGTGGCAACAAAAAGCCCCGATGAAACGGAACTGGTCTTACGAGAGATACTGCCCAAGAGATACTGGAAAGACCTAAACGGCATCCTTGTGGCCTACGGGCAACGAATCTGTAAACCCATTTCCCCGCTCTGCTCCTTCTGCGGAATAAGCTCCTTCTGCGATAAACGAGGCGTCAGGAAGCACCGATAACATGCCTTCTTTCGCGGGTGCCTTTTTCGTCATATTTTTTAGAACCAAGCTTTGCGCCTCCCTTGTCGGTTTGACTCCTTATGTCTGATTTCATGCCATCAGTGCGACACGGCCCCTGCCTTCTGCACCTCGACATAACGCGCCGCCGCCAAGGCGGCTATGCATCCATCGGCTGCCGCAACCACAATCTGGTTGGCAAACTTTTGACGTAGGTCTCCTGCGGCAAAGATGCCAGGTACGCTCGTTTCACACTTCTCATCCGTGATGACGAAGCCCAGCTCGTTCACCCGGATCGCGGGAGGGATCAATTGGCTATTCGGAGAATAGCCGATAAAGATGAAGACGCCGTCCGTCGGCAATATTCCTGTTTCTCCTGTTACCGTATGTTTGTAAGCGACAGCATCGACCACTCTCCCATCTCCTCTGATTTCCGTGATGATCGTGTTCCAGATCACTCCGATGCCGGGCTCGGCCATAATTCGACTTTGGAGCATCTTGTTGGCACGGAGCGTGTCTCTCCTGTGAACGAGGTACACTTTTTTCGCTAATCTTGAAAGATACAGCGCCTCCTCAACAGCCGTGTCTCCCCCTCCGACGACAACAACGGTCTTTTCCCTGAAGAAGAAACCGTCGCAGGCGGCACAGTAGGAAACGCCGCTTCCGAGGTATTTCGCCTCACCGGGAACGCCGAGTTTTCGTGCAGTCCCGCCCAGCGCCAGGATCAGGGCATTGGCGTGAAATTGATCTCCGTTGGAAAGTCTAACCGAATGGAGACCGGGGCCGGCTTTCACCTCCACAATCTCCTGCTGGGCAATGCTCAGACCAAACGACCGGGCATGACGGACCAGTTTATCCGCAAGATCGAATCCGGTGATTCCCTCGACACCTGGGTAGTTTTCCACTTCTTTTGATATAGCAATCTGACCGCCGATCAATCCCTTTTCGAGAAGGACCGTCTTGAGCCCGGCCCGTGCGCAGTAGAGTCCGGCGGTGAGCCCTGCAGGTCCTCCACCGACAATAATCACTTCATAGGGTTCCTTCATCGCCACAATGTTCCACCTCACAGAAAGATACTAGACATTATCTACTTATTATCATATCGCTCAAGGGAAGGATGTCAAGGTTAGGAAAGGAGATAGCGTCGGGTCGTCTCGAACCTCGCCTCGGCTATAGCCCCGGCTCGACAAGGATGAGCAGGCCGGAATCGCGTGAGCGAATGCAGCAGGTGCGATGCCGCGTAATCAATGATCAGAAGCAATAGAGCGGGCGTTGTAGTGTTGTCCCGAGACAGGGGGCATAGGGACAGATGGAAAGATCGGAAAGATTGAGGATACTACGAAGAAAAAAGTATAGCTGAAAAAACCCGTGCAGCGAAGATCATGACGTTCTTGCCACACTCGAATCCGACCGCAATGCCTCTTTTCGAATGTGATAAATTGGACTGAATCCGTAATTACCTGTTTTTTCGCGGTCGGCGGCAGCTCTATCATTTCCGCGTTTTTTGTTATGCTAAAACTGAGCTGCGGATAAAATCGGCGACCTTTTCTTCCGATCCCTCTTTAAATTTCATACCAGCCGTGTATATCGACACCGGTTCCCCGTTGAACCTTTCTTCTATGCGGCTCAATTTACAACGGGCGACAACGCCCTTCACATCGATACTATTGCCGTTCTCTCCGAGTTTAAACAAATATTCTTTGCCGATATTAAGTCTTCTGTCCACCTTCAGGGCAACCCCGCCGAAACTGATGTCAATGATCTCCACATGGCCGACTATGCTTAACCGGCCGCTGAATTCTATCAGATCCAATCCAAATCTCTTATGCCGCCGTTTTTCCAACATCATATGATTACTCCCAGTCCCCCGTATAACTTAACCGCTGCAATATTCAGATACATAGCTTGCTATGATGTTTTCCACGAAGCTCCTTGCGCGCATACTATACCATAAAGTGAAAATTTTATACAGAAATTCTCCACAAATTTCTCGGCGATCACTGGCTCGGTTATCGGACAGGCTCTACGCATCGTTCGGGCGGGCGATTTTTTGATCTGAAATGATTGCGAAAGAATCAACGGCCAGAACGTTGCTATTCCATCTCTCCGCAGTGAATGCCTGGCTTGACCATAGCCGCAAACTGCGGGCCGTTTTAAACGATAAAGCTCGTCACCACCAGCATGACCGTGAGCAGGATAAGGATGACCACGGTAATCCAGGTTATAATATTCATTCTCCGGGAGTTGACGAACTCTCCCATGATCTCCCGGTTGTTCACAAGCTGGAGCATAATCATGAGTACGACGGGGAGGAGAATGCCGTTTATCGTCTGAGAGAGAAACATGATCTTAATGAGCGGGGCCCGGGGGAGCATGATGACACCTGAGCCGATAACGATGAATGCCGTATAAAAACCCAAGAACTGGGGCGCTTCCCGGAACGATTTGTTGATGCCGGACTCCCACCCGAGCGCCTCGGACAAACCGTAGGCCGTGGCCAGGGGCAGTACGAATGCCGCGAGGAACGAGGCATTCAACAGCCCCACGGCGAAAAGGTGCGAGGCAAAATTGCCCGCCAGCGGCTCCAGCGCGCGGGCAGCGTCTTCAGCGGAATCCACGATTACGCCCGCCGGGTGCAGAATCGTCCCTGTCGCCAGAACGATAAAAAATGCGATGAATACCGTCATGATCGACCCGGCATAGACGTCGAACTTGGCAAAACCATACTCTTCGATGCGGACACCCTTGTCCACGACCGCGGACTGGAGATAGAACTGCATGTACGGCGTAATGGTGGTCCCGACCATGGTGATAAAGAGGAGAAAATAGTCCTTGTCGAGCCTTATGCGCGGAAGCGCGATCTGACGAGCGACTTCCTTCCATGGCGGGTCCGACATGATGCCGGAAATGACATAGGTGAGGTAGATCAGGCTGATCGTTATGAGAAACCGCTCAACCTGTTTAAAATTTCCTTTCAGAACTACTAACCAGACCACGAACGCTGAAATCGGCACGGAAACATATTTGTTGACGCCGAAAAGCTCCATACTGGCTGCGATGCCCGCGAACTCGGCAATCGTGACCGTCAGGTTGGCGAAGACGAACAGCCCCATCACTGCCAGCGTAACTTTGACGCCGAACTGCTCCCGGACGAGATCGCCAAAGCCCTTGCCGGTTACGACGCCCATACGGGACGACATTTCCTGGATCACCGCCAGGGCGAACGTGACCAGGAGAAGCGCCCAGAGCAAACCATATCCCTCGCGCGCGCCGACGATGGAATAGGTCGCGATACCACCGGCGTCGTTACCAGCGTTCCCGGCAATGAACCCCGGACCGATAACTCCCAGAAGCGCGATGAAACGGGCATTCCTCAGGTTTTTGATGCGATCAAAAAGTTTCATGTTTCAAAGCTCCGTGTCATCCTCGCCGAACAGCCCGGGAGAAAAGATACCTTGCTTCATGGAATAGTGAGACACCGGCATGCGAGTGCATTTCGGGAAAAAGAGTTTCGCGCGCTGTACAACATCTACAATTTTCGTCTCTTCTTTCTCGATGCCGTGGGCAGGAGGAAGTCGACCACGTCGTCAACGGTTACGATTCCGCGCAAGACGTTGTTCTCATCGACGATCGGCGCGGCAAGCAGGTTGTACTTCGATACGAATTCAGCCACGTCCTTCTCTTTCGCATCCAGTGGAAGGGTCTTCACCGGAGTAACCATGATATCGCCGAGCAGCGTCTGCGGCATGGCCAGGATAAGGTTTTTGAGGGATATCACGCCGATGACCCGCTCTTGAAGATCGACAATGTAGAGATAGTAGATCGTTTCGACGTTCGGCGCTTCGAGCCTGAGTTCCTTGATCGCCTCTTCCACGGTCATGTCCGGCGGAAACGCAAGGTATTCCGTGGTCATGAGGCCGCCCGCGGTGTCCTCTTCATGCTCCAGGAGTTCTTGGACGTCCTCGGCTTCTTCCTTTTCCATGAGGTTGATGAGTTCCTGGGCCTTCGCTTCGGGGAGGTCGCCGAGCACGTCTGCGGCCTCGTCAGGGGGCATCCGTTCAAGGATGTCGGAAGCCCGTTCCTTGGACATGTCGTCGATGATGTTTACCTGGACGCGAGGCTCGAGTTCGTGCAGGGCCTCGGCGGCCGTATCTACATCGAGGCTCCCGAAAAGGGCCGTCCGTTCCTTCTGGGACACTTCAGTGATAATTTCCGCCAGGTCCGCCGGGTGTATGTGGGAAATCTTCTGACGGCTGACAGTCAGGGTGAGCCTGGTCAACTTGGGCTCGATGGTCTGAACGTAGTGCCAGGGAATGAGCTTGAGCTGGAGCTTATAATTGAAGAGAGAAAGGATTTTTTCTCCGCGTTTTTCCACGCCGAGTCTGCGAAGGAGTCCCCGGAGGCCGATGTCCGCGGCCACCAGGCAGAGCCGTCTCTTCACATCGCCGAGCTCGAGATCATTCACACGGACCAGCTTGGCCCCGTTTATGTCGACGATCTGCTTATCGAGGAGGTCGCGGCAAATGAGGATGTCATTCGCCGACAAGCTTGAGGGGCTGAGGTCCTTGCCGAGGACGTTTATCGATATGACGCGGCGGTTAAAAAGGTTGATGTGATCCCAGGGAAGAATGTAGGTATCTTTGCCGGCTGCAACGACGAGCGCGGTCACTGCAGGAAAGGGTTCTCCCATGCCGACAACGATGTCTTTAAGTTTTCCGATTTCTTCGCCCGTTTGATCGAGTACCGGCTTCTTGTAGACCTCGCTGACGAAAATTTCTCCGGCGAAAAAGGGCATAATCCGCTCCGCGGCACGGGTAAGATATAATGGTTTAGGTTATACCAGCGGCCCTCCGGTAAGTCAAGAAAAAAGCCCGTTGGAAGGACAAAATATGCTACAATAAAATAAAAATAGTATGGTATCAATCCTCAGATGACCGCGTTTGCAAAGAGGCCGCGACAAACAAAATTCTATAAAACATTAAAATATCAATATAAAAAAATTTAACATGTTTTATCAGCCGTTTTCTGCTATAGTTTATGAAATTTTTTTATCTGCGATGTGCAGCACGGTGATTACTGAAAGGAGCGCGCGCCATATGACAGAACAGACTGTAAAAGACGTCAGGAAAGATATATACCTCATATTGCATAAGGCCCAGGAAATGCTTGAACTGACGGAAGACGGTTTCATGAAGAACAAAGTGGCGCCCCTCGATCAGGCCGATGATCTTGCAAGTGAAATCCACAGGAAAGAGGATGTCCTCACGGCCACGCTCGCCAAGATGGCCTCCACCAGCAATGAGGCGCGTTCGATCCTCAGCGTCCCCGCTCATATCGAAAAGATTGCCACCAGCATCAAGCGCATTAATGAAAACAGCCGCAGCCGTATCAAGGAAGGCCTTCTGTTCAGTGATAAAGCGATATTCGAGACCGGCAAACTGTTCGCCAAGAGCAAAGAGATACTGAAGAAATCCGGGGAAGCCGCAGTCACGGGCGCCCCGGCGACGCTCAATGCCGTTCTCGCTGAAAGCGATGCCTTGGAGCGCATGGCGAATGACTTTGCAACCACCCATGAAGAGCGACTCGTGACCGGGGAATGCTCTCCCAAATCGTCATCGATCTATCTGTGCATCCTCTACGCGTTCGAAGACATGGGTGCGCATATCAAAAATACGTTAAAAAAACTTTCCGGTAAATAAGCGATACCCCTCTTTTATCAACCAAGCCCGAACAGCCCGAAACCCAAATAGCTTGCCCCCCCTGTCGGAAAACACGACTTCTACTGGGGGGAAAGCCGGAGGAAGCCAAGTTTTTTAAAACTCAAAAGAGAGCTAATGCGATGCTTCGCGAGCCGGGTGTTTTGGCGGTTAATTTCTTTTTGCTTATCACACAGGACAACATGAATTCACCATAAGTTACTTCAGAGCAAAAATATGCCTGCACTAGTAAATTCTCGAATAGGTCTTGCACTCTCGGGCGGGGCGGCGCGCGGCATCGCTCATATCGCCGTCCTTGATATACTGGAGTTGGAAGGCATCCCTATTCACGCCATTGCAGGAACGAGCGCCGGCAGTATCATTGGCGCACTCTACGCTGCCGGCATGACCCTCCGGGAGATCAAGCGGATACTTCTCAATGCCAGGTGGAAGGATGTCCTAAAACTCACAGTTCCCAGGCAAGGGCTTATATCGAGCGAAGGCATCTATCGCTTCATGGACGATATCCTGCCGGTTAAAAAGTTCTCCTCTCTTTCAGTCCCCTTTGCCGCCGTTGCCACGGACCTTCACACCGGAGAAAAAGTCACTATTACAACCGGTTCTATTGCCAGGGCGGTTCAGGCCAGCTGCAGTCTGCCGATTATTTTCACTCCCACGGAGATCAACAGGCGAATGCTCATAGACGGCGGGGTTGCCAGCCAGATACCGGTCAGGGCCGTGCGGGAAGAACTGGGGGCAAAAAAAGTCATCGCGGTGAATGTAAACTATAAAGCCGTTGAAATGGAAGAATTCGATACCATTATGAAGATCGCCGCGCATCTTTCGGCGCTCTGGGCATCGAGGAATGCCCGGGAAGAGGAAAAGCTTGCCGACGTAGTTATCGAGGTGAATGCGAAGGGCATCCCGCTTTACGACCTTTCGAAATCAAAGGAACTCCTTAAGCGCGGGAGGAAAGCTGCCGAAGAAAAGCTGCCGGAGATCAAGGCTCTGACGTGAACCAAGATAAACCCCCGGTCCCGACCCATTTTGTAGCCATGAGATATTATCTACAAAAAGTGACCAATGTAACTATGGATGCTTTTCTAGAGGGGTGCCATCCTAATATCTGAGGTCTAGATTACAGGACTGGACAAAGAAAGATCCTTCAATATTAACTATAACTATATAACTGTAAGCATCGGATATTATGTGGATAAAAACAATCCTAGAATTTCCTGAAAAACTCCCCAAACCATTTCTTACGTTTATTGGATTTCTCTTCGTGTTGGCAATCGGCAGTCTTGACTCTATTACAAGCTATGACATTTCCGTTTCACTTCTCTATCTTTTCCCCATCATCCTCATAGCATGGTATGAGGGAGGAGTGCCTGCTGCAATAATATCCATTTTTAGTGCTATGATCTGGGCCATATCTGATCTAGTGTCTGGACATAGTTTTTCTCATCTCGCTATCCCCCTTTGGAATGCCATAATGGTGCTGGGAATGTTTTTGATTGTTGCATATTCCATTACAATCATAAAGAAATTATTACTAAAGGAACGTGAGCATGCCCACAACGACGATTTGACGAGCGTAACGAACATCGAATTCTTTTATGAGCAGGCACGTGTTGAAATCAGCAGATCGGCTATATATAAACAGCCTCTCACTCTCGCCTATCTCGCTATAGATAATTTAAAGTACGTAAATGAATCACTCGGCTATATGACTGGCGATTATCTCATCCATGAGGTAGCACAAACAATAAAGTCAACGCTACGCTCAACGACCCTAATCTCAAGATTTGGAGGTGCTGAATTCGCTATTCTTATGCCGGGAACAAAGAAGGAGAACGCCACCACTATTGTTCACAAAGTTCAGGTGCATCTTTTGGAGATGGTAAAAAAACATGGCTGGCCGGTAACGTTCAGTACCGGTGTTGTTACCTGCGACGGCCCGACATACGTGATCGACGAATTGATCAACATGGCGAAAAATCTTATGAAGGCTGCCAGGGAAACTGGCAAAAATACGGTGAAATATAAAAAATTGGAATAATGATCCCACTATGATTGCCGAGTTAGTCGAGCGATAGACTTTATGCATGTTTCGTCCCATATTCGATAAGCAGCTTATCGCATTAATAAAAGGTGGAGATATGAATGCATTTTGCGTGAGAACCAGGCGGGAGTACCGGAAATACGTAGTTTACCCTGCTAATTCAGACAAGAGAAATTGATGCGTGCTTTTCTGACTAGAACCTGTACTTCAACACCACTTGGAGATTCTTGATATCGTCTATCGGATTGAGACTGAACCTGCCAAGAAGCGATGGAACAAGACTCCATATTATCTTATCGCCGTCTTTGTGCAGGGTAATGGCAGCAGTATCTTCAAAGCATTCGTTCATCGAGCCGACGGGCATATCCTTGCGTTCAGGAGCGGCGATCACGCTCCTCAAGTTTATGAAATATCCAGTGAAACACTCACTGTTAATCCCTGAAGATATTTTTGTTGGCGACTCATTTGTTGGGTGCATCGTCCGGGAAACAGTATCAGACTGCAAGCTCAGGTCATCCGCTGCAGCGAGTGAAGCAGACGCGAAGAACATGGCAAGAATTAACGCTGCTAAATATTTTCGACGACCGCTGAATAACACCATGAATCAACCCCCTCAGTATATTATCATACAATATGGTGTGGATATTTTATGTGATTTAAGTCACGTTTGGACCAACCGAAGATGAGATCATAAAGCACAAGAATGAAGGTTAAACAGGTGTCCACTTTTTCTGGGGAAGATCAAGGTGAAACAGATGCTTTCTCACTCCGCATATAAAGTCACGAATCATATAAGAAGTTCGCACCCAACTGATTATTTGGTCTCAAATCGGTGTGACCGGTTTTCAATAAAATACCTCGGGCCGTGTCTCCGGAATCTGCTCCGGGCGGTCTGAGGGTATGAAATAGTGTGGGGAAGGCGGACTGAGATTATTTAATGCTTGAACACCCTCTGGCCCGTAAACACCATGGTCACTTTGGGATTTGATTCATTACAGGCCGTGATTGATTCGAAGTCCCGGTCGGATCCACCGGGCTGCACGATTGCCGAGATCCCCTCTTTAATGCCCACGTCAACACCGTCCCTGAACGGGAAGAAAGCGTCCGAGACCATGACTGACCCGATGAGGCCGCCCTTGGCATTCTTTGTCTGCTCATCGATCTCTTTAAGGGCTCCCTTGTCTCTCTTCCCCTGGCTCGCTTCCAGCTCAAACGTCTTATAGGGCACGCCATATTTCTTGAAGCAGAGCGCGTCTGCGTATTTCGTATAGGCCTTGAAGATCGCGATCTCGGCGACTCCGACCCGGTCTTGTTCGCCCGTGCCGATGCCAACAGTCACGCCGTCCTTCACATAGATGACCGAGTTAGACGTGATCCCCTGCTCCACGTTCCAGCCAAAGAGCATGTCGTCGTATTCCCTGTCCGTAGGCTTCCGCTCGATCTTATATTCCTTCCCCTTGTATACGGTCTTCGCTTCCTGGAAATCTTCTTTCTTTCGGATAGCGTTTTTCTGGGACTGCTGGACGATAAGACCTCCGTCGATGAGGGCCTTGAACTCTACAAAGCTCATGTCGCGATACTTAGCAAGCTCGTTGATACGCTCCAGTTTAATGATGCGCAGGTTCTTGCGTTTGGCAAGAATCGCGACAGCGCCCTCTTCGTAATCCGGTGCGGCAACGACCTCAAGATAGTTTGCATTCGCCATTTCAGCGGTCTGTTTGTCGATAGGACGATTGGCGGCAAGGCAGCCTCCGAATGCGGCGATGCGGTCCGCCATGTTCGCGCGATCATACGCCTCGGCAATTGTCTTACCGTAGGCCACGCCGCTCGGGTTATTATGTTTCATGATAGCCGCCGCAGGACGGTCCATCAGGAACTTCAGAATATTGAGCGCATTATCGAGGTCCGTAAAATTCGTTTTGCCGGGATGCTTGCCCGCCTGGATCATCTGTTCCTCGGTAATACTGCTCACGAGGCCGTTACCGGGTCCGATAAATCTGACGCCGGCAAGAACAAGGTTGCCGTTCACGAGCTGGTACATGGCCGCCTGCTGGTCGGGATTCTCGCCATACCGCAGACCCTTCTCAATAAGCTCTCCGGTCCCTTCGTCTGCAAGCTTCCATGCCCGTTTTCGGTATATCAGCTTTTGATCCCCGAAGGTGATCGTCATTTCCGTCGGAAAATTATCTGCCATGATGGTTTTGTACATCTTCTTGAGATCAGTCATGAAATCCTCCAGGAATAGTTGATATCTGACAGCTCGTAGCGGAAATTCATCTATGGGTCGCGAGCCGAATTGTTACACCTTGTCCATGGACTTCTGCCCGAGAAGTCCTGAAGGCCGGATGATAAGGGTAATAATAAGTACGAGGAAAGCAAAAGCGTCTTTGTACACGCTCGAGATATAGCTGGCTCCGAAGTTTTCAATAAGCCCGAGCATGAACCCGCCGAGCATGGCCCCGGGAATGCTGCCGATCCCCCCGAGCACCGCGGCGGTAAACGCCTTGATGCCCGCCAGGTAGCCCATGAAGAAGTGTACCACGCCGTAATACAGCGTGACCATGACTCCTGCCACGGCTGCAAGCGCCGAGCCGATCATGAACGTGACGGAGATAACCCGGTTGATATTGATCCCCACGAGACCGGCCATAACACGATCTTGAGAGGTGGCACGCATGGCTTTACCAAGTCTGGTTTTCGAGACAAAGAGTTGAAGGACGATCATGAGCAGGACGGACGCGCCCAGGATGAAGATCTGCACCGGAGACACGTTGGCGCCGAAAACCGTAAAACCTTCCGAGGGGAGCATAGGCGGAAGATTTTTATACTCCTTGCCCTGAGCGAGCATCACGACGTTTTGGAGAATGATCGACATGCCTACGGCGCTGATGAGCGGTGCGAGCTTTGCGGCGTTTCTCAGGGGCCGGTAGGCGGTCCGTTCGATCGTTGCGCCGTAAGCCGCACAAAAGCCCATTGACACGAGCACCGTGATCAGGAGTGAAAGAGGCAGGCTGTATGCCGTCAGCCCCAGTCCGGTCAGTACGCCGAGGACAATGATGCCCAGATATGCCCCGAGCATGTAGACCTCCCCGTGAGCGAAGTTGATCAGTTGGAGGATACCGTAGACCATTGTATACCCCAGAGCGATGAGTGCATACACCGCTCCCAGGGCCAGGCCGTTTATGAGCTGCTGCGTGAACATGAAAAAACCTGATGACGAACCTTTAAGAATATCATCCGCAGAATCTGCGGATGACGATTTACTGAACTTCCACAAACTTCCCGTCTCTAACTTGCCAGATCACGTACGGCGCCTTGGCTACGTCACCGTTCTTGTCAAAGGAGATATCTCCGAAGGCGCCATGGAAGGTCGTCTTTGAAATATACTCGGCAACCTTGGCGCCGTCCGTGGTCCCGGTCTGCGCTATGGCGGCAAGAATGATATTTGCAGCGTCATAGGCGTAGATCGAATAGGGTCCCGGGTCTCCATACTTTGCTTTATATTTCTGGATGAACGACTGCGCCGAAGCCAGACTTGCCGGCTCCTTGCCAAAGGTTACGTAGGTCCCCTCCGCGGCCTTGCCTGCAATGCTGATAAACGTGGGATCGAACACGCCGTCGCCAGTAATCATGGGGATGTTCAGGCCGATTTCCTTTGCCTGACGTACGAGCCTGCCTGCCTCCGGATAGATCCCCCCGAAGAAATAGAGGTCGGGTCTGTTGTCCTTGATTGTCGTCAGCACCGCCTTGTAATCGGGGTCACGCTGAATGATGCCGCCGTAATAGACAATCCCCACCTTGTCGCCAAGCGCCTTTTTGAAATAGTCTGCCAGCCCCTGACCATAGGCGGTCTTGTCATGGATGATCGCCACGCGCATGGGATGAAGTTTTGTCAGCACGAACTCCGCGGCGACACGTCCCTGCTGGTCATCGGTTCCGCAGACGCGGAAGACACGCTTGAAACCCTGCTGCGTCAGCTGCGGATTCGTCGTGGCGGGCGAAATCATCACCACATTGGCGTCATCGTAGTATTTTGAAGCGGGAATGGAACAGCTCGAGTTCCAATGCCCGACGAGCGCCACCGCCTTCTGGTTAATGAACTTATTCGCGATGGATACGGCCTGCTTGGGGTCTGCCTGGTCGTCTCCGGCGAGGAGTTCGATCTTCTTACCCAGAACGCCGCCCTTCTCGTTCCATTCCGAGACAGCAAGTTCCGTGGCATTCTTAAGATCCATGCCCATTTTGCTCTGGTCGCCCGTCATGGGGCCCGCAGCGCCGATCCGTATAACGTTTTCGTCACGGCGCATACAGCCCGCGAGCGCTATCAACACTGCTATGCTATAGAGAACTCTCTTCATCTCGGCCCTCCTGAATCTCTCTCCGCAGGCCAAAGCCCGCGTTGTCAAATCCGATCCGAAACATCAAACGGCCGTCATTCCGGACCTGACTTAGCCTGCCCCGTACTTGATTCAAGGGAAAACAGCGTCTTTCCCGCAATGATTCGCACCATCTCTTCAACCGCCGATGTGATATCGTCAGCCCGGAGGATAGCGCTGATTACCGCAACTCCGTCCGCGCCTGCACGGATTACCTCGCCGACATTCGCATGGTTGATGCCGCCGATGGCGATGACCGGGATCGTTACTGCCCGCTTTATGACTGCAAGGTTGCCGACTCCCTGCGTCGCTCCGGCATTCTTCGTCGAGGTCATAAAGATCGGCCCGAATCCGATGTAATCAGCGCCTGATCGCTCGGCTTCTCTGGCCTGTTCGATGCTGTGCGTCGAGATGCCGATGATTTTGTCTTTGCCGAGGACCTTTCTCGCCTGTTCGATCGGAAGGTCGTCCTGGCCCAAGTGGACGCCGTCCGCGGCGACGGCAGCGGCGATATCCGCGTGATCGTTGACGATAAACAGCGCCCCTGCGCGATGTGCGATTTGCGCGAGCGAGAGCGCCGTGTCATAGATCGCCCTCCGTGACCTGAGCTTGTCCCGGTATTGGAAGAATCGGACGCCGGCTGAGATCGCTTGTGTCATCGTCTGTTCCGCGCTTACGCGCAGCAGGTCCCGATCAAGAATCAGGCAGAGTCCCTTGAGCTTACTTGGCTGGATTGCCGTACCTCTCCATGAACTTCGTAGAAATGTCCCCCTTCTGGAATTCCGGATCGGCGAGAACCTTCATGTGCATGGGGATCGTTGTCTTCACGCCTTCTATGATGAATTCGTCCAGCGCCCGCTGCATCCGCATGATGGCCTCTCCTCGCGTCGCTGCATGGACGATGAGCTTTGCGATCATCGAATCGTAATACGGCGGGATGACGTACTGGGTGTACGCCGCCGTCTCCACCCTCACGCCGAGACCACCCGGCGGATTGAAGGCCGTTATGGTTCCGGGACAGGGAGTAAACTTCTCAGGGTCCTCTGCGTTGATTCTGCACTCGATGCTGTGCCCTTTCACCCGGATCTGGTCCTGGGTAATCGAGAGCGGCAGGCCGGCTGCAACGCGGATCTGCTCTTTGACGAGGTCGACGCCGGTCACCATCTCGGTCACCGGGTGCTCCACCTGGATGCGGGTATTCATCTCCATGAAATAGAACTTCCTGTTCTCATCCACAAGAAACTCGATCGTTCCCACGTTCCGGTACCGCACGGTCTTGGCAATGGCCACGGACATCTCTCCCATCTCTTTCCGCAACCCCTCGTCGATAATGGTTGACGGCGCTTCTTCGATCAGTTTCTGGTGACGACGCTGGATCGAGCATTCGCGCTCCCCGAGATAGACGGCGTGGCCTTTCTCGTCGGCCATGATCTGGATCTCAATATGCCTCGGCTGGAGGATATATTTTTCGATGTACACATCGGCGTTACTGAAGGCTGCGAGCGCTTCAGCCTGGGCCATTACGAAGGCGTTGGCAAAATCGGCCTCGTTCATGACCACCCGCATGCCTTTACCGCCGCCTCCGGCCGCGGCCTTGACGATCACGGGAAAGCCCAGTTCTCTCGCGATCTCGATGGCGCTGCTTTCCTCGGTTACGACGCCGTTGCTGCCGGGCAGCACCGGCACGCCGGCTTTCTGCGCCGTCTCCCGGGCCTTTGCCTTGTCCCCCATGAGCTTGATGCTTTCCGGGCTCGGCCCGATGAACCGGATGCCGGTTGAGTTGCACACCTCGGCAAAGCTGGCGTTCTCGGCCAGGAAACCGTAGCCGGGGTGGATCGCCTCAGTGTCGGTGATTTCGGCCGCGCTGATGATGCCCGGGACATTGAGGTAGCTATCGGCGCTTTTCGGCGGCCCGATGCAAACGCTCTCGTCGGCAAAGCGCACATGGAGGGAGTCAGCGTCAGCCGTCGAATGGACGGCGACGGTTTTGATGCCCATCTCCTTGCATGCGCGGATGACCCGGAGCGCTATCTCACCGCGGTTGGCAATCAATATTTTCTTAAACACACGAACACCTCATACCCAGCAATTCACTTTTGTCTTTTGAAACGGAGGTCACGTCGATTCGATCACAAAAAGCGGTTGGCCGTATTCCACGGGCTGACCGTTTTCCACTAGAATCTGGATGATTTTGCCCGATGTCTCGGACTCGATTTCATTCATGAGTTTCATCGCCTCGATGATGCAGAGGACCTGCCCTTTTTTTACGACATCTCCGGCTTCCACGTACGGCGGTTTGTCCGGCGAGCTGGCGCGGTAAAAGGTGCCGACGATGGGAGACGTCACCTTGATCTGATTGGACTTGACCGGCTCCGCTGTTTTTTCGACGGGCGGCGCAGGAGCCTCGACAATCGCCGGAGCGACAATGGTCGCCGGCGGATACTCCATGCGCGGCATCGCCGGGTGAAACGTGACGTCCCCGCCCTTTCTGAGCCGTACCTTCACGCCGGAGCGTTCGATCTCCAATTCCGAGATGTCGGTATCCTTCAGCATCTCTATCAGTTCCTTAATTTCCTTAAGGTTCATGATCGCTCCTTTTACGCTTCATAACTGGCGACAGTCTATTTTTTGACCCGTTCGATGAATGTTCCCGTACGCGTGTCGACCTTGATCACATCACCCTCATTCAAGTAAAACGGCACCTTCACTACAGCGCCGGTCTCGAGCGTAGCCGGTTTGGACCCGCCCGATGCGGTGTCACCCCGTACGCCGGGATCGGTCTTGGCGATTGCGAGCTCAACGAACATCGGCACTTCAATGTTGATGGGCGATCCCCTGTGGTAGAGGACCTTGATCTCCATATTCTCTTTGAGATAGCTGATGCTGTCGCCGAGCTGCTGCTCGCTCAGTGATATCTGTTCGTACGTCGTGGTATCCATGAAAACGCGGTCTTTGTCAGCAGCGTAGAGATACTGCATGGTCTTCTCTTCAAGCTCAGGGATGTCGACTTTTTCCCCTGACCGGTAGGTACGGTCGATCACGTTCCCTGACTTGAGGCTCTTGATCTTCGTCCTCACGAAAGCCCCGCCCTTGCCGGGCTTTACGTGCTGAAAGTCCACAATCACATAGGGCTCACCGTCAATCTCGATTTTCAACCCGGTTCTGAATTCTGCTGTTGAAACTGGCACCTTCTACTACCTCCCTTTCGTCATCCTGATCTGATTTTTTGACTCTCATACCTGCGGAGACTCCGCGGTCTCTGTGCGATAGCGCTATTTACTCTTGAGGCTCTCAAGTTCCCTCGGCAGCGTGGTCAGCACCTTCACGCCGCTTTCTGTCGCGAGAACCATATCTTCGATTCTTACGCCGCCCCACCCGGGGATATAGATGCCAGGTTCAATGGTGAACACCATGTCCGATTCAACGCTGTCCTTGGACAAGGGTGAGATAGAAGGCCCTTCATGCACCATGAGTCCGATGCCGTGGCCCGTGCCATGCCCGAAGTGTTGTCCGTGGCCGGCCCTTCCAATGACCTCACGTGCGGCATTGTCCACGGACTTACAGCTCACGCCGGGACGAACGCTCTTCATAGCCGCGGCCTGGGCCGTCTGAACGAGTCCATGGACCTCTCGTTGCCGTGCCGAAGGCCTGCCGATGCAGATGGTCCTCGTAATGTCGCAGAAATACCCGTTGGCCTCGGCACCGAAATCAAAGTACACGAGGTCGCCTTTCCTGATGCGGCGGTTCGTTACGGAAGCATGCGGCATGGCGCCGTTACCGGCAGAAGCCACGATAGTATTAAAGGCGGCTTTGCGGGCGCCCTTGTCACGCATCAGACATTCGAGCTTGAACGCAAGTTCACGCTCGGTGGCTCCCGGCTTGATGGAGGATTTCAATTCCCTGAACGATTCTTCAGCTCGGCGGATTGCCGTGCGGATGTGTTTGAGTTCATGACGGTCTTTACGGAGCCGAAGCTGCCTCACCAGATCACGATGTCCCAGGGGCCGGAGTCCCAGCTTCTTCAGTTTTTTCAGATCCTCGATCGTGATCGAAGACTCGTCGAACCCTATCGCATCAATGCCCAGGCGGCCGGCAACTTCGTGGAGCGAGGTATAAAAATCTTTTTTCTGGATGATGATCTCGATTCCCTCTGTCTCCTTCCGTGACTGTAGTTGGTATCGGAAATCCGTAATCAGGCATGGTCTTCCTGCTGCGACAAGCAACGAGCCAGCCGATCCCGTGAAACCCGTAAGATAACGAACATCTTCGCGCCGGGTCACCAGCAGCGACTCGAGACCCTCCTGTTTCATGAGCTGCCTGAGCCGCGAAAGACGACTCTGTTCCGGCCTAATTTTCATTTTTCCTTTCCACTGTCTGCGACACATGCGACAGCGGCTCTCAGGGCAAGAAGGTAGCTGTTCGGACCGAAACCTGTAATCTGGCCGACGGACACGGCGGAAATGTATGAATGCTTCCGAAACTCCTCCCGCTTGTAGATATTAGAGATATGCGTCTCGATCGTCGGGATACCCGTCGAAGAAATCGCATCGCGAAGGGCAACGCTCGTGTGGGTATAGGCGCCGGGATTGATTACGATCGCCTGAAAGGTACCCATGGCCTCCTGTATCTTCTGTACCAGTTCGCCTTCATGGTTCGACTGAAAAAAGGACACGTCCGCGCCCAGTTCGGCGGCGAGCGCGGTGATTCGTCTATTGATGTCCTCGAGCGTAACGGAACCATAGACATCGGGTTCGCGTTTGCCGAGAAGATTTAGGTTTGGTCCATTGATGACCAGGATCCTCATAAAACCCCCGTAGAAAATAAAAAACTGCCTGAGGCAGTTTACAGTTCAAATAAAAAAAAGAAAGAGAAATCGCCTTTTCAGAACTCCTTGAGCAGCTTTGGCACTGACATTCTGAGAAGAAATCTCCCTTTGCCGAAATTTCCTTCAGGTCTTATAATGAGCACAAAAAAATATTCGTCGTTCAACCTGCGGAGCATGATCATGGCCTTGTCCGCCATGACCGTGACTTCCCTCGTGGACCCCATTTGTGCGGCCTGTGAACCCTTTTCGATCTCTTTGAGAAGGGATGAATACTCCACTGTCATGGATTGGAGGTCCATCTCGCTGCTCAGGGAGTATTCCTCTACCGGAATTCCGTCGATCCCAACGATAAGAGCTCCCAGTGCCCCTTCCGTCCCATTAACCACTTCTTTCAGGATTTCGGAAAAGGGCATCTATTTCTCCTTCTTAATGTTTTGGAGCCAGTTTTCCAAACGATCGATCGTTTCCTTCCGGGTTGCTGCCAGAGGATTCGTATCGGCTTGCACGTTTACTGTCTTGGCTGTACGTGGCTCCGCGGTTGGTGGAATGTATTCCCGCGGTTCGAAATCTGCATAGTTTGACTTTGGTCGGACGGACTCCTGATCCGGCCCAGGCATGAAAATGTCGTAGGATTCTTCCTCAACCAGCTCCTGCGACGGATGCCTGCCCGATTCCGGTTCTGCTTCTGCCGTCGGCTTGTATTCTTTCGGTTCCGCGTAGAGGTTCTCTTCTCCCGACACGTCGGCCGCTTGCGCTTTCGGCACTGCTGCCTCGGGTTCTACAAGAAGCTCCGCCTCTATGGTGGCATCTTCTTCCTGTTCCGTTGCTTCCTCGGGCAGCATAAATTCTTTTAGTTCAGCAAAATCGAAGAATTTTTCGTCAGTTTTCTCTTTCGGCGGCTCTATGGATTTCCCCGCCTCGACAGGAGGGGTTTCCCCCTGAGCAGCCAAAGCGCTGACCCTCTCCAACTTTTCCTTCAATTCCCTGCTGTTAGGATGGTCGGCCAGCATACGCTGATAGATATCGATTGCCTTTTCATAGAACCCCTGGGCGATATACAGTTCGGCCAGCGTATCGGTCGTAAAATCATCCGATTGGTCATCTCCTTTTTCAACTGCGGACTCCGCTTCCGGCGTCACTATCGTAATTTCATCAGAAGGAGTAACTGCGGCCTCTTCTGCTGCAGCAGGAAAAACTGTTTTCGTTTCCACAAAGAGCTCCGGTTCTTCCAGGGGCAGTTCTTGAGCTGCCAGCAGGACATCGGCCTTTTCTTCCACCGCAGTCGTGGCTACAGGCCCTTCGACTTTTTCAGCGAGAGAATCAATATCCGACGACAGTGTCTCTTCAGAGGGGCGTTCGTCCTCGAGCGGTTCAACTACAAGAACCTCTTCGGGCTCTTCTGCTTCTTGGCGCAGAGATGATGAAGCAGGCTCTTGGACAGTTCCTGTCGATTCTGCCGGTGCAGTCCGGTCCTCTTTTGGTTCGGCTTGTTTCGTCGCTTCGACTGGTTTTGCTTGTTTCTCCGTCTTCCCCGTTTCTCCTGTCGCCGCAGCCGCCAACCCCGGTGACGTTTTCTCTTCTTTGGGCGCGATCGAGGAGGCAGTTGGTCCCGCTTCGTCTTTGGAAACTGTCATACGCGACGGTTCAGGTGTTGTTGCTGCCGCCGGGCGTGTTGCCGCAGGCCGAACAGGTGGAGCGGTAGGCGTTTGAGCATGCTGCTGAGAAACTTCCAGGGGCTTCGATTTCTTGGCAGGTTCGGGAGATGACTTTGTCTTTTGCTGTTGCAGCTTCGGTCTTATATCGAGCCCTGCCTCTGCATCGGCTACCAGCGAAGCAAACTCGGCATCGCCGGGGTTTAGAGCCAGAGCAATTTTATAATGTTTAATCGCTTCGGTCCGATTGTCTTGCAAGACATGAAGGTCACCCAGTCTCCTCTGGGCCAGCAGATTGTCCGGAATGGCCTTTACGACCTCATCCAGTTCTTTCCTGGCAGCGTCCAGGTCTCCCCTCTCAAGCAAAAGCCTGCCCAGTAACGATCTTGCTGTCACATACCCTGGATTGTTCTTGAGTCCCTCCGAAAGCACATAAATAGCCATTTCAATATCCCCGGCTTTTTTGTACTCTTCCGCAAGAGGTACAAAAAGCTTAGACTTGGGGTCTTTCGAAATACGCTCCGTTAGCTTGACTATTTCGGAGGTTCCTTTTTCCATAGAATTTGCTTGTCTTATCAAATTGATGCAAAAAATTCTACCAAAAACAGGGGATAAAAGTCAAGGTAATACTTCTTCAAGAAATCAAAAAAAACCGATTTTTCGGGAAAAGTGGGAATAAGAGGCCGTTTTCATCTTTAAATTCTCGACGAGGGTCCAAATATCCTCTTGCTCGCACTCAGTATACCATAGAACAAGCCGGTTTACGTTTACGTCAAGGAATTATGAAAACGCCAGTTGATTTGGGAGAAAATGTTCCTGCAAGAATAAGGTTAAGAGGACAGCGCAACAGCTTGTTCTCGGCTCGTTACCACGATTAGGCTGTTTCCTTCCCTGTACGCGTTTATTGGATATTGGTACACACTTCCGCTCCGCGCGTCAGAGCACTTTCGTTAAGAGGAATTAAAGAATGCCGTCGCGCAGGAAGTACCTGCTTGAGTGCGGCAAGCACCGATTCAAGCGCAACGACGCCCGTTTTTTTGAGGAAAGCGCCAAGCATCACCATGTTCGAAATCCGACTATCGCCAAGTTCCTCGGCAATATCGTTGGCACGGACCTCGATGCGGGTGATATCGTGCCGGCTTGAAGGCCCCTGTACAAGAGAACTGTTCAAAAAAAGGTGACCGCCTTCTTTGATTCTTTTTTCGAACTTCACAAATGATGCCTCGTTGAAAATGAGCATGGCCGAAGGATGCAGCACCACCGGCGATCCGATTTCTGCGCTGGAGATGATGACCGTGCAGTTCGCCGTTCCACCGCGTATCTCGGCTCCGTAGGAAGGGAACCACGTCACGTGTTTGCCTTCGAGCATGCCGGCATAGGCAAGTAGTTTCCCGGCAACGAGTACGCCCTGGCCACCGAATCCCGCTATCATCACGTCTTGGTACATTCTTTTTCCCGGTTCCTCTTTTCCTGATCTATAGCCCCTGCCGTCCGACTCTTGTCTTTATACACACCAAGAGGATAATATTTCATCATATGATTTCTGACCCAATCCACAGCCTGAATCGGCGTCATGCCCCAGTCCGTTGGGCACATGGACAGCGCTTCGACAAAAGAAAATCCGAGCCCCTCGATCTGGTTTCTGAATGCTTTCTGAATGGCCTTCTTTGCACCAAGCACATGTTTGGGGCTGTCAAGGGACACGCGTTCGATATATGTCGGTCCGTCGAGTATGGCGAGCATCTCGCTCACCCGAAGAGGGCTGCCTGCCACACGAACGTCCCTCCCCGATGGCGTTGTCGTAGTCTTCTGGCCCGGCAGGGTGGTCGGCGCCATCTGGCCGCCGGTCATTCCGTAATTGCCGTTATTCACGAAGATGACCGTGATGTTCTCGCCCCGTGCTGCAGCATGGACGATCTCGGCGGTGCCGATGGCCGCAAGGTCGCCGTCGCCCTGGTAGCTGAAGACCACGGACTCGGGCCGGGACCGCTTCATCCCGGTAGCGATCGCCGGCGGCCTGCCGTGCGGCACCTCAATCATGTCGATGTCGAAGTAATCATAGGCGAAGACCGCGCACCCCACAGGCGCGATACCGATGGTCCGGTCGCGTACACCCAGAAGATCTATGGTCTCGGCAACGATCCTGTGCAGAACGCCGTGACTGCATCCCGGACAATAGCGGAATTGCTTGTCTTTTAAGCACGTTGGTCGTGAAAAGACTTTATTCATCGCTCACCATGATAAGCAGAAATCGCTTGACAATCCGCCCCTCACTCTGTTATTTTATCGTCCTGTTGCATTGAGCCCGCAGCTATGCCGAGGTAGCTCAGTTGGTAGAGCAGAGGCCTGAAAAGCCTCGTGTCCGCAGTTCGATTCTGCGCCTCGGCACCATTCTTTATACTTTCCCGACAATTTATAAAATCCTAAGCGCGAAACCCTGAACAAATTCAAATATCCAACTTCGTTTGAATTTCCGTCATTTGAAATTATCTAAAATTTAGAGATGCGTATTTAGGGCTTGTCCGTTTCAATTCTATTCCTTGTCGAACAACCCCAGTTGAATCATCTTCTCCCCCGGGAACGGCACCGGGTACTCGCCGTCGAAGCACGCCGCGCAGTAGTTCATCCGGTGCGGCACCACTTTCTGGATCCCGTCCATACTGATGTAACCGAGTGTGTCTGCGGTGATGTATTTTCTGATCTCTTCGATGCTGTGGGAAGAAGCAATGAGC
>JBLMWN010000247.1:0-3893 GCA_050257255.1 Betaproteobacteria bacterium
CACGGCCCGATCCAATGAACGTATACGGAGTGTCGCAACAGGGAGATGAAAGGTCAGGATTAACGGACCATAAATACCAGGTGCCTGTGTCCAGCCCGTTGGGAGTCACGGTGCCGTTCAGGGTTGCGCTGGTTGCAGTCACGGAGGAGGCGGCTAGTGTGGATACCGCAGGCGCGGTATTTTTTGTGCTGTCGTCGGGGCCGCAATGCGAAATACGGATCGCGGAAGAGATGAACGACAGTGCTTTTAAAAGTCTGTTGGTCATGGTTACCTCCCCATGCCAAGGATTGGACATGGTTGACTCAATTTCATCCTGTCCGCAACCTGATCTCTGAGAGATTCTACAGAGATAAAGGGTAAAGTCAAGCATTATAGATCCGACCCTATGAGGTACCCGTCCTGGTCGCCCTTAAAGACGGTTTTCTTTTTATTACCCCGGGAAGTGACGCGGTAAACTGCTCCACATGCTCTATGTGGAGCAGGAGGGCCATTATGGCAGGACGCTAGCAATAATATGAGGGGCGGATGTCAACAGAACATTGGGGGCAGGTCTCGACTGTTAGCGTTACCTAAAGATGTGAGGGATCAGGCCGCCTTCCGAATCAACTTATCGGCGTCGGGAGAAGAGATCGTCGAGTCGTCGTTCGTCCCGGTCGGTCGCGTGAAAACCTCGAACCCGAGAAAATCAGTTTCGTCGCTCACGCGTTTGCTCCGCCGGAACAGCAATCCCAGGATGAACAAGAGGTGTTTCATAGTGGCCTCCTCTCTCGTGACAAATCTTAAATTATCGACTCATTGCTGAACCTCCGACTATAGTATATCTGACTATAGTATAACAGAACATACTGCTTTTTTCTTGAGGATCGGATTATTCGACAACCAATGCGGACATTTCCGTGCAGGAAGGTGCAAGAAGTGCGCAGCCGATGTCTGCTGTTACTCTTTTTTGGAATGCGTGGCGAAGGGAAGATGCCCACTTCAGTGCCTGGTAAGAGGAGCGGTCCTCCGAGGCATCGGATGTCAAATAGCAGGACCCGACCATCGACGGCCCCCGAGAAGACCCTAAAAAAAGCCTTGACAAAATCTGTACTGTACGGTACAGTACGCACGCGATCGGTCGTGGCAGGGCGAGCCGCGGATGCGGCCGCTTACACAGGCAGTGGTTTGGGAGGAAGGAAGATGAACAGAATGGCTGGGTTTTTCATGAAAGCTGCAGTGATCTATGGCATTATTGGGTTCGCGCTCGGCGTGTACATGGGCGCCGCTCACGAGTATGCGCTCCGCTCGATTCACTCGCACCTGGGCCTGCTCGGATGGACCACGTTCGCTGTCTGCGCGCTCTATTATCAGCTGGTCCCCTCGGCAGCGAATATGACGCTGGCAAAGGTCCATTTCTGGGCAGCCAATATCGGCCTGGTCGTCCTCGCCGTGAGCCTCGTGATGCTGTCCCGCGGGGTGACGGCGGCCGAGCCGGGCGCAGCGGCAGGGTCCGTGATCACCTTCGCAGGGCTGGCGATCTTCCTGTTCGTGGTGTTCAGCACATCGCGGAACAAGGCATAAGGAGAATGATGGCGAAAAAGACCGTTCAACGCAGCGCTCCGGGCGACAAGCGGCGCCAGGCAATGATGGATGCTGCCTGGAAGCTCTTCATGCAGAAGGGCTATGGCGCCGTCAGCCTGGACGAGATCATCCGGAAGTCCGGAGGATCGAAGTCGTCGATCTACGAGTTCTTCGGGAACAAGGAGGGGCTCTTCTCCGCTATCATAGAGGGACTCACCGCGAAGATCCTGGCGGACATGCGGCTTCCGGACACCGAGGGGATCCCGGTGCGCGATGCTCTCCGCCGCATCGGTCTCGCGCTCGGACGGGACATCCTCTCGGAGCACGGTGTCGGTCAGTACAGGCTGTCCGTCTCGATCTCGAAGACGTTCCCGAAGATGGCGAAACTGTTCTACGAATCCGGCCCGAGGACCGCACAGCGCGCCTTGGCGGATTATCTGGCAAAAGAGGCCAGGACCGGTCGGCTCAAGATCAAGGACCCCTTGCGGGCATCGGAGATATTCCACGCCCTGCTCCTGGACTTCACGCATATGGCCATGTCCCTGAACGTCCGGAGCTCCCCGACGGACAAGGAACTGAAGCAGCTCGTCGACGAAGCGGTCGACCTGTTCCTGAAGATATATGGGGTCTGAACGGGAGCACGTTCTCGAACGCTGCGGAAAATACAAAAGCGCCTTCTTATGAAGGCGCTTTTCTGTTCATTGCGCAGTAATGTGACAACTCAATAATGCAAGCCCGATCCCAATCGGTCCTCTCAGAATAAAGGAATGTTAAAACACAAGACGTGACCCTATAAGTTTTAGGCGTTACCATACAGCGTATCATAATGGGCAAACTGTATGGTAACGGCCAAGGAGGCGTCATAAAATAACCTTTTCCCTTGAGGGTGCCCTTTAAATGGGTGCCCCATATGTTCTCGTATGCGGATACCTATGATTATCAATGATTGTCAAGCTTTGTTGACGGATGTGATTCGAAACACACAACTTTTAGTGAAAAAAGTAGATAATATCTATATCTTTGCTTATATTCGCGCAAGCTGGGGGGAATCATGGAAAAAATCTGGGTTATAAATGATCCTGATCAGTACCTGGAGCCTCGCGGGAAGCAGCGAATTACACGAGAAAAGCCACTCCCTGATGAAAAGGACCCCGCCCTGGCATTTACGCTCTCGCTCTTGTTTTGGGGGACGGGACAGTTGTACAATGGACAGCGCGCCAAAGGCATGAGCTATATATGCCTCGTGATATGCGGTAATGCCATCGCGCTCCTTGCCTTCACGTTTCAGCAAGAGATCCCCTTCTATCTCGGTTTTTACGGCATTTCCCCGGCCCGGGCCGTTCTTGCTGCCGCGTTCCTGCTTTTATTCTGCCTGCTCTTCTGGGTCTACAATGCAAGCGATGCCTACCATACCGCGGCCAGGACCAGACAAACGCCGTTCACCGGCGTGTCAAGCCGCGCCTATCCCGGGCTCTGCTCCCTGCTCGTTCCCGGCTGGGGCCAGTTCCTGAACGGTCAGCCGATCAAAGGCGGTCTGATCGCGGGCTGCGCGGTGCTCGGGTTCTTTTCCCTCATATTTTTCCAGAACATCATGCAGGTCTGGCCTTCCCTGGAAAACTCCGAATCCCGCATCATCGTCGAAGGGGTGCTTCTGCTGTCCCTGGTCACCCTCCCGCTCATGCCGGTCCTCTGGATCTTCAGCATTTTTGATGCCTGGAGAGTGAGCCGGGACGACATCAAGAAGGAGTCGCTCCTCGAACGGCTCAAGGCCGCAAACAACCGCCGCCGCACGCAGGGCTGGGTCCGAGGCGTCTTTCCGCAGATCAAGACAACGCTCATCCTGCTCGCTATCCTGACCGTCCTGGTTCTCATCGTCAGCCATTTCTATTTTCCCCGGAATTTTTACCAGGCTTATCTTACGAAAGCCCTGATGTGGTCCTCGGAACAGGGAATGGTGCTCATCCCAGAGCTTATCAGCAAGATCCTCGCGGTATTGCACGCAACTCGAATGTGATATGTCCGTGAATTTTATTCCCATCCCGGGGGCTGCATTCAGCCCCGGACTTTCTGAACTGTAAAGCACGACTGCGATGAGGCAAAGCGCACCTCTCGCTCGAAGGACCTTGAGCGAAAACTGACGTACGGTGAATGATACTGTAAGGTAATTCACCTCTCAATCAGCCTTACATTCTACAGAGCTCTGAAGCATATGCGAAGGATCATGGGTGTTACCATACAACGTTTTTTTTCGCTGTCTGTATGGTAACGGCCAAGGAAGGGTCTTTATAATAAGTCTGTGCTCAGAGTGCTTCGCGGATCCTGCTTCACCATCG
>JBLMWN010000248.1:0-3989 GCA_050257255.1 Betaproteobacteria bacterium
GAAGCCGAATAGACTGAGCCTCAGGCTGAAATTTTCAATCGCCGTGATCCTCCTCATCGTCTTCTCGATGTCCGGGATCGCTGTGCTGATCTTCGATTACCAGAAGAGCTCTCTGAGGCAAGCCATGTTCGAGAGCAATCTGGCAATGACGAGAAACCTCGCGCGCGACGCGGCTGAATCCCTTCTCGTGTTCGACCCGTTAAGGCTCAATGATCTGGTGAATACGGTGCTCGACGCGACGTCCTGCACCTATGTCATGATTATCGACGGTGACGGAAGAATCGTCGCCCATACCCGGAGAGGCCTCCTCGGAGCGACACTGGACCCGCAAACGTCCCGGGAGCTCCTTCGGGTTCTTGCCGAAGGAAAGGAATTCGTAAGGGCCTATCCGTTCGAACACGACCAGGTCAAGGAATTTTCCGTGCCCGTCCACATTGGAAGCGAGGTCCTGGGCGTGGCGACGGTCGCATACTCGATGAAAATGATCGACGCCGCCATAGAGGCCAAATTGGGGAAGCTGAAACGGTACCTGTACGTGATCGCCGGATTCATGGTGCTCGCCGGAATCGCTGGCGCCTTTGCGGTTTCGAATTTTCTGACAAAGCCGCTCAAGCTGCTTAAACACAGAATGCTCAACATCCAGACCGGTAATCTCGACGCAGAGGTCGAAAATCCCCGGCTCGTAAAATGCTGGGAGCGGCTCAACTGCGACAAGAAAGATTGCCCTTCATACGGGAAGATGCGGTGCTGGGCCATCGCCGGGACGTTCTGCCACGAAACCGTGCAGGGGCAGTTCGCCCAGAAGATCGGCGACTGCAGAAAGTGCGTTGTCTATAAGGAGTCGTGCGGAGACGAGATGAATGAGCTGGTGGAAGTGTTCAATCAAATGGTGAAGGACCTCAGGCACAACCTGAACGAACTGGAAAAAGCGAACAGGGAAAAGTCGAGAATGGAGAGGCTGTCCGCCCTCGGCGAGATGGCGACGACGGTCGCGCACGAGACGAAAAACCCGCTCAATTCAATACGCCTGGCGACATCGTATCTCAAAAAAAATTTCGAGGGCGAGATCCTCACCGAGTTTCTCTCGATCATCGAGGAAGAGGTGATGCGGCTGAATGATATAACGACCAGCTTCCTCGGCTTTTCGAAACCGGCGCCGCTCAAGGTAAAAATGTGCGACATCAACGCGATCGTCAAATACACCGTAGAGCTCATCAGGCAGGAGGCAACCGACAGGAACATCGAGGTGATCGTCCTCGTCGATGAACACATCCCTCCTGTTCAGTGTGACTTCTCACGCATGAAGCAGGCGCTCCTGAACCTCCTGATCAACGCGATGGATGCGTCCGGCGAAGGCGGAGCCATAACGGTCACCACGGAAGCGTCAGAAGCCGTGCTGAAAATATCCGTTCAGGATACGGGGAGGGGAATACGGCCCGAAGATGTTGAAAAAATATTCAAACCATTTTATACTACGAAAGTGAGGGGCTCCGGGCTCGGGCTGGCCATCGTCGACCGGATCGTCAAGGAACACGGAGGCAGGATCGAGGTCGACAGCGCACCCGACAAAGGAGCGACATTCACGATGGAATTGCCGGCGCATGAATATGCAAAAACATAATATCCTGGTGGTGGACGACGAAAAGAACATCCTCAAGGTCGTTGCAACGACGCTCGGAAAGGAAAGCTATGCCGTCGACACGGCGTGGTCCTCGGAAGAGGCGATCGAAATATTCGACAGGGACACCCACGACCTCGTCATCACCGATCTCAAACTCCCCGGGAAGAGCGGCATGGAGCTCCTCGAGTATGTCAAATCAAGGAAACCCGACCTCCCGGTAATCATCATCACCGCGTTCGGTACCATAGAGAACGCCGTGGAGGCGATGAAAAAGGGCGCTTTCAACTATCTTACGAAACCCGTCAACCCCGATGAACTGCTCTCGGTCGTCAAGGAAGTCCTGGAGAAATACGAGTTGAAAAGGGAGAACATCGCCCTTAAGTCGGAACTGAAACAGAAATACGCTTTCAGCACTATTGTCGGCAAGAGCGCTCTCATGCAGGACGTCTATGATACCATCCGGATGGTTTCGAAGACACAGTCCAATGTCCTTATCGCGGGCGAAAGCGGCACCGGCAAGGAACTCGCAGCCCGCGCCATCCATTACGATTCGGACAGGGCAGAAGGCCCCTTCGTCACAATCGACTGCGCCGCGATTCCCCCGGAGATCATGGAGAGTGAGTTGTTCGGCCACGAGAAAGGTTCGTTCACCGGCGCCCATGAACGGAAAACAGGGCTTCTGGAACACGCGCACGGCGGCACGGTCTTCCTGGACGAGATCGGTGAGCTCGACCTGAATCTGCAGAAGAAACTGCTTCGCTTTCTCCAGGAGCGTGAAATACTCAGGGTCGGCGGCGTTGAGAGGACCAAGCTCAACGTGCGGGTCGTGGCAGCGACGAACAAGGACCTTGAACGCGAGGTACAGGAGAAAAAATTCCGCGAAGACCTTTTTTACCGGCTAAACGTCGTAACGATCAAAATGCCTCCACTCAGAGAACGAACGGACGACATTCCGCTCCTGGCGCATCACTTCCTCGAAAAAATAAACCGGATCGAAGGCAAGCTGATACGGGGGTTCGAGGAGAACGTCATGGACGTGTTTCTCAAGTACGGCTGGCCGGGCAACGTGCGGGAGCTGGAAAACGTGATCGAACGGGCATACGTTCTGTGCCCCACGATTACCATTACCCTGAAATACCTTCCAGGAAAACTCCTCTCGCTGGCGCGGGAGGAGAGAGAACCGTTCGATCAGATGAACCTCGTAGAGACCGAGAAGAGATTGATCGTCAAGGCCCTCAATGCCACGTCATGGAATCAGAGCAGGGCGGCGGAGATGCTCGGCATCTCGCGGAAGCAGCTGAGGACGAAAATGAAAAATCTCTCCCTTCTTCCGGATGAGAAGGACAGCGAATAGCGCCGCATGACCGCATGATTCTTCACCCATGGGGACACTCTTTCTCTTTTATCGCCCTATCCCGGGAAAGACCACTCTTCATCCTAAAAAGAGTATTTGGACGCGGAAGAATCGGATAACATCGGATAAAGGCAGGGACTTCTTCGTGAAACGCATTCACCCGTTTGGTGAATTACTGTTTTGATCTGATCCTTAGATTTAATCCGCCTTTTCCGCTTTTATCTGCGTCCAACAGCCGTTTTTAGGTTCATCCACAGCAGAAGAGGGCTGGCATCCCGGCAGTTCAAACATTCTGCTTCTTCACGACGAGCACAGGTATCTCAGAGTTATTCACTACCTCCCTGCTCACGCTTCCCATGAACAGGTGCGTCGTGCGCGTGCCCCTCGAACCGATGATGATCATATCAACACCTTCGTCTTTCGCGGTTTTCAGTATCTCTTCAGCGGGGTTTCCCATTTTTTTTATGGTCCTGATTCGGGTGAGACCCCTGTCTTCTAAAATCTTTTTGTAATATCCCAGGATCTGCGCCGCCCGGTCGTCGAGCGCAGTCTTGTATTCCGACCCTTCAAGCACTTCCTTCAAGGTCGACAATTCAGAATCCGGAAGCATTTCGGTCATCAGAGACCGCCCCTCGAACCGCTCCACATAAAGCAAAAAGATGGTTTCGGGCCGCATGCATGCACAGGCATCGGAGCAGAACCCGAAGGCGTTCCTCGAACCCTGTGTATCATCTACCGGGATCAGAATTTTATTCATAATATGCACCCCTTTCGTCGACGATGGACTTTTTGCTTATTATCTATTTGCCGTAACCTCCGGAAGGCGCCCCGTACCCGCCTGTAGCAGGAGCGCTTCCATGGCCACCGGCCGGTGCGCCATAACCGCCGGATGCGGGAGCGGACCCATAGCCGCCGGATACAGGAGCGGACCCGTAGCCGGCCGCTGCCGGAGCAGCCCCGTAACCGCCCGCTGCGCCTTGTCCCTGCGAGACGGCTCCATGCTGCTGACTGTAC
>JBLMWN010000249.1:0-4067 GCA_050257255.1 Betaproteobacteria bacterium
GCAGATGGATCATATCGCTCTTCGCAAACACGCTGCATCGGCCGGCCACGCGCGGGGGGGTCTTGGATTGCAAGGCGATATTGCTGAACTCTTCAATAGTGAGGTGAAGTCGGTTCGCCTGCTGGTCGAGAAACGATCCCGTCCCCGCGGCGCAGGCGGTGTTCATGGAAAAATCTTCGATCTTGACGCTGCCGGAAGCCTTGTCACGCACCAGCGTAATGAGCTTTGCGTCCTCTCCGCCCAGCTCGATGATGGTCCGCGCATCAGGGTGGAACCGTCCGGCAAAAGCGGACTGGGCCAGAATCTCGTTTATGAACAGGGCGCCGAGAGATCCAGCGACCTGCTTACCGCCGCTGCCGGTAATGCCGGCTGTCTTGATGCTGTTTTCCGGGAATTGCAGGGAAAGCGCCTTTAGCTGCGTGAGAAGGGCATTGAGCGGATCACCCATGATACGGACGTACGCTTCGGCGAGAAGCCGGCGGTCCGCATCGAGGACCGCAGTCTTAATGGTTACCGAACCGATATCGATGCCGAGGAAAAGTTCTGTGCGCATGATCCTCCCCTAGCTAATGGGTTTTATAAAGTCAGGTCAGTGGTAACAGTGCTGATCGATTCATTACGGCGAGTAAAGCGTCACTATTATAGTAAGAACGGCAAGGTTAGTCAACCCGCCAGCGTATTTCTCACTTTTTTAGGTAATCAGGCACGAGAATAAGGAATTAATAAAAAATGTGACGGTATGTAAAAAAGTGATATAATAATGCGTCATCTTCACCTCATTTTACTTGCAAGGAGCGACATGATCACACCGACGGGTGATATCAAGGACATGGCCGTTCCCTGGCTCTTTCAGAACCTCCGGAGGGAAAAACAGACCGGCACCGTGACCCTGACTCGTGATACGGAGGTCAAGAAGGTCTACTTCAGGTCAGGAGAGATCATCTACGCTTCGTCAAATCTTGATGAGGACACGTTGGGAAGCTCCCTTGTCCGTGCCGGAAAACTTACACAGGCGCGGCATGCCGCCGCAGAAGAACTTGTCGTAAGAACAGGCAAACCGCTGGGGGCCGTGCTCGTTGATCGCGGCTTTATCACACCGCAGGATCTCGTTGCAGGCGCCAAACTCCAGATCAAAGAGATTGTGTTCAGCCTGCTCCTGTGGCGCGACGGCAGCTATCGATTTAACGGCGGCCCTCTGCCCCTGGCGGAGATCATCCCGCTCCCGATGAACACCGGCGGCCTTCTTTACGAAGGTCTGCGCGACCTGGACTGGAAAATCGTCCGAAAATCGCTCCCCCCTCTTAAGAACATTCTCCGCCAGGCCAAAGATTTCACACCCTTGCTCCAGGGAATTGAGCTCGAGCAGGATCATCTGACAATTCTCTCGTTCATAAACGGAAGCAGGAGCATCGAGGAGCTCTGTGCCTTATCCGACCTCGGGGACTTCAGCACGCTGAAGGCGGTCTACCTTTTGATTGCCCTGCTGGTCGCGGAGTCGGCCGGGTCAAAGACGGACAAAGAGGGAAAGCAGCCAATGCGCGGGATTGCGACCGAGGAACAGACTGCTCCTGAAGCAGCGGAAGTCACGGTCACCCGCGAGATAGTCGAGCGCAGGTTCAAAAACCTCGATGCTCAGGATTACTACGAGATGCTTGGCGTTGCAAGGAGCGCAACTCCTCAGGAGATCAAAAAGTCATATTTCCGGCTCGCCAAACTGTACCACCCCGACCGGCACGCCAATTCTGAGCTCAGCGACATGAAACCGATGCTGGAAACGCTCTTTGTCCACATCAACGAGGCCTACAGCGTTCTCAGTGTCGATGCTACGCGGGATGAATACACCATCGCATTGACCCGCGGGATCAAGAAACAACGGACAGGAGATCGGGCCCCGGCGCAGCAACAAGACAGCCAGAAGGGCAACGCCGCGTCACAGTTCAACGAAGGTCTGAAGCGGTATCGCGTACAGAATTTCTGGGGAGCTGAAGAGGCGTTCCGGTGGGCCATGCGTCTGGATCCGTCCAATCCGGACTATGTCTTCCACATGGGTCTGACGCTCGCACACATTCCCCGGAGACGCCATGAGGCGGAAGAGCATTTTCAGAAAGCCATTAAATTGGCTCCGTCGAAAATCGAGTACTATCTGGAGCTCGGAAACATGTATGCCAAGAGCGGGCTCAGGGCAAAGGCGTTGTCCGTGTATCAGGACGCCCTGAAACACGCACCGAATTCGGAAAGAATCAAGCAGGCCATTGCGGGTATCGGGCAACCAAAATAGGGAACGCCGTCTCATGCAACGTGGACCGCAGGCGGCTTTTTTCTCCTTCAATATACGTTCCTCAACCGTTCGCGCTCATCTTCACCATACCGATGGGATTGGGCGACCGTCGGCTGAATCCTTTCTGCTGTATCACGATATCCAGGGGCAGACTCATCAGGTCGGCTAAATCCGGCGAGACGCGGACACGCAGCGTCCCGTCCGCGGTCTTGATGTATGATCTGCAGGCATCGCAGGTCTGTACTGAAAATCCTTCTTCGCCGGCGAACGTAAAGATGTTCAGCTTCTCCGGCTCGAGGTTCAGGCAGACCGGGCACTGGACGCGACGGAAGGAGCCGACGGTGCCGCAGAATGAGCAGGACAGCTCCCGCCGGCCGTCGCCGTCCAGGGTGGACAGCGATGGCTGAGCATTGCACAGCGGACATCTCCCCTCATCCCAGGATCGGTGGTCGAGCCGGCATGCCTCCCTCAGCCTGAGGAAATACGGCTTGCTTACGTGAAAGAGGAGCATGGTCAGATCATCCTCTGAATAGGGAAGCGAAAATGCCGGTATTTCCCGCAGCGGCAGCCTCGTAAAATCGATTTCACCCAGTTCCAGCGCCTGCTTGAGCGGCGAAAGACTTCCTTCGGGAAGTTCGAGCATCGATGACAGCATCCCGGTTATCGGGCTTACAAATTCAGGAGGATAGGCGTTCAGCTCGGGCCTCACGGGAAGTTCGAGGGCCCGTACGGCATCCAGAAATCCCTGTACTTTTTTATAAAAGCGAAGGGGATCGGCCAGATGTGGTTTTTGTGATATGAGCTCGTCGATTATGCTGTTCATAAAAATTTTTCAGACAAAGCACCGCTGATCCAAAAAAACGCCATCCTGTTGTTCCCGTTATTAAGGGTCTCATGATGGAAGCAACAAAGCGGAACCTATAGCTGCAATCAACAATTCTATAATGTCATCCCCGCGAAAGCGTTACTGCGGAACCTTTGGATACTGGAAAACAATCTCCTCTCCGGTCATCCCCTCGACAAGGAATGCTTTAAGATATTTCTTTTCCTTATCATTTAATCCCAGAGACTTCAGCGCGGTGTTGCCCTTACCTCCTCCTTTGTCAAAGAAATCGATCACCTCATCAAGCGTTGCGAAAATACCGTTGTGCATGTAGGGCCCCGTCTTCGCGACCTCCCGAAGCGTCGGAGTCCTGAATGCCTTCCAGTCCTTTCTGTCCTTCGTAATAAGATACCTGCCGGGGTCCTCGGTGAGATTCCGGTAATCATCATAGTGATAGACCTTGGCCACAAACCTGCGCGTCGTCGCGATGCTCGTGTTGTTTTGCTGCTCCGGATTCTCGGGCACGTTCAGGGCATGGAATTTATCATCCGACAGGCTGGCGCCATAATGGCACTCGCCGCACCTGCCTTTTCCCATGAATATCACAAGCCCCTTTTTTGCATCATCCGAGAGGGCTGTCTTGTCGCCTTTCAGATGCCGGTCGAGCGGCGCATTCACGGAGATCAGGGTGCGCTCAAAGGAGGCAATGGCCATGGCGATCCGCTCGCGCGTCGGCTCGCTGCCGAAGACCTTCTGGAACGCGTCAACATATTCGGGCACTGAGCGGATCACTTCTTCGAGAAAATCGAGGTTCCGGTTCATTTCGAAGGCCGACATCATTGGAAAGAGCGCCTGATCTTCGAGCGTGAGAGCACGACCGTCATGGAATAAATGCTTCTGGAACGCTACATTGATCAGGGTCGGCGCATTGCGCCAGTTTTTCGTCGTGGGATAGCTCAGCGAAAG
>JBLMWN010000250.1:0-3294 GCA_050257255.1 Betaproteobacteria bacterium
AAGAGTGATTCGCTGATGTTGGATTTACAGAGGGTGCTCGGCTCTTTCGTCATCTCTGCAGCCCGGCTCCAAGCAGGTCTCTTATGAGGCTAAAATATTATATAATATTGATGAAGGTCGATTACAGGACCCCGGTGTGAATTCTAAAAAGTAAGATGAGATGTCTAGACTATGGGGCGCATTGAAAAAAGGAGAAATCATGGAAAACATCAAGAATATTCTCGTAATCAGCAGAATGGTCAAGTACGACGCCAGAGTAATCCACGCAGGAGCCTCGCTGGCGCGTAAGTACGGAGCGAAGCTCACGGTCATCCACGTTATCCACGATCCCTTCGGCATCGAAGGCTGGAACCTTCCCATGCCGAACCTGGAGAAGGACTATCAGAATCTTCTGAAGAACACGCGAAAAGAGCTTGATAAGATCGTCGAGCAGGAACGTGCCAGCGGAGTCGACATCGATGTAATGATCAAAGAGGGGGAGCCGACCAAGGAAATTTTGAAGACCGTAAAGGAAAAACAGATCGACCTTCTCGTTATGCTTGCTCATGAGGAAGGGCACCTCGAGCATTTTCTGTTCGGCAAGAGCAATCATGAAATTATATTGAAAATGCCCTGTTCCATCATGCTTATTAAGAAAGAGCCGCACTCCGTCTCTGGGCCGTGGGAAGAGTAGAATCGGCTTGACACGCAAGACCTTATCGTCTGCGGGACGATCGCCGTGATGGATGCGGACACCGAGATTGACGGTCAATCGCTTTGTTCGGAAAACAAATCCACAGCCTCCTCCAGCAGTTCCGCTACGCGCTCCCACGTAATGATGCCTGCAACGTCGGTGGCGCGCGGCGGTGATCCAGATTGGCTGGACACAATTGCGACCGCTGCGTGAGGCCGGTGCATGCGGGCCACGATGCCGTCCATGGGGTCGTTCTCGTGAGCGATTATGAAGTCGTGCCGCATGACATCTGCTACGGAATGCCAGCTCCTGCGTTCGGTCTCCGTGGCCGACAGGGCATAATCCTTCGGCGCAACGCCCGAGACGAGGTCGTTCTCTACTACGAGAAACCATTGTACGTCAGGATTCTCTGCCGAAAGGCGGGCAAGAACGTCCAAACTGTCCGAGGAGGAGACCGTTACAACCGGTCTCTGCATGATATCGTGCGCCCGCCGGACATGCAACAGGTTCGCCTGGAGAGCGGCGGGAATGTAATGTTCCCGGCGCGCAAGCTTCATGGTGTAAATGCTTTCCCGCATGAGAAGCGTGCGCGTGCCGTAGCTGAGGGCCACCGTGATCGTCATCGGAAGAATAACGCTGTAATCCAGTGTCATTTCGAAGATCATGACGATCGCCGTCATGGCCGCGCCCGTGGCGCCGCCCACCATCCCAGCCATGCCGGCTACGGCGAAGGCGGCCGGACTGACCGGCGCGTGCGGCAGCACGCGCTGCAGAACAAGCCCAAAGGCCCCGCCGGCCGTTGCGCCCAGAAACAGGGACGGTGAGAAGATCCCGCCCGAGCCCCCTGACCCCAACGTGAGGGAAGTCGCAAGGAGCTTAAGAAAGAACAGTACGACGAGAAGATGGACGGTTCTCATATTTCCGGTCAGGATGTCCTGGACCGTCGAGTATCCCACGCCGTCGACATAATAATGACCCGTCACGACCATGAGGCCGTACATCAATCCTCCCACGGCCAGCATGCCGGCTCCATGGCGCAGATAAGGATTGACCATTGCGCGTTTCTCGAAAAAATCTTCGGCCAGGTAGAGCGAATGGATATATACTGCGGAAGCCACGCCCATCAACACGCCGAGCGCCGCGTAGGGCCCGAGGAGCCACGGATTGAGCGGGTGGAAGTAGGGATGCTGAAGCGCGGGGATGACGAAGGAGGGATGGACCCCGAAGAATAATCGGCCTACGTATGTCGCCGTGACGGTCGCGACGGCGACCGGCACGAGCGTTGATACACTCACTTCGTGCAGCAGGAGTTCGACGGCGAAGAGGATGCCGCCGATAGGTGTGTTGAAGGTCGCAGCAATGCCTCCCCCCGCGCCTGCAGCGATAAGCGTGATCCGCTGCTTCGCCGTCATGGAGAAGACCTGCCCCATGGTGGACCCGAAGGCCGATCCGATCTGGGCGATCGGCCCCTCACGCCCCACGGACCCGCCGCTTCCGATTGAGAGCGCCGAGGCCAGGGATTTGAATACGGCGACGACAGGCCGGATTACGCCTTTGCCGTAGTACACTGCGTCCATCACCTCGGGCACGCCGTGGCCCTTCGCTTCGGGAGCGAAGCGGATAACGAGGAAGGTTACGCCAAGTGCGCCGATTACCGGTACAAGAACGATAAAGAGGCCCCACGGGCTCGCGGCAGTATGCATATTCGCGTCGTAGACGGTCGAAAACTTGCCGTAAAAGAGCGCGTTGTGCGCCAGAGCGATGAGCGCGCGAAAGACGACCGCACCGAGCCCGGCGATGACGCCGGTCAGGACCGCGAGAAGCACAAAACCGGCCCTTTTCATGGGTCTTCTGAAAATGTCGAACGTTTTCTTAATGAGATCCTCCTTGAACCTGCTTCGTTTCGTCAAAGCATGGGCGATCGCGCCGGTCAGGACACACAGGAGCGGGAAGCCTGCCGTACGGGTTTCATAACGAGGTCGAATGCCGTTTTAAGCGTATTCATTGAGGAATGTTGCATGTGTAATCCCTGCGTTTAACTGATTCTGACTCCGAGGAACCCAGGCGCTCGGCCAGGCAATCACATTTCGTCGGCCGCAACCGGATGTAAGGATGGCTGCACAAGGCAACAACGATTTCGAGGATAACCATCGTACAGATATCGTTGCAGTACCCGGTCCGCCAGATCGCGGACCGGGATTCTCGAGCAATTCCATAGGCCGTAGCCGCCACCAGCCCGGGGGCTTCTCCTCAAGAAGCGCTTATTCCACCTTCGCCTACACCCTGTCTATCACCGCCTTGAGCTTTGCCCGGACCTGGCCCGCGATCTCCTCGAGCCTGGAGTTCTTGACCGCCTGCATCGAGGCCACCGGATCGATTGCGGCAATTTCCGCGCCCACGCCTTCGATCTCCTGCACGACCACGCTGCAGGGGAGCATGGTTCCGATCTTGTCTTCCGCCTGGAGGGCCTGGTACGCGAAATGCGGATTGCACGCCCCGAGGATGCGATAGTTCCTGAAATCGACGTTCAGCTTCTTTTTCAGGGTCTCTTTCACGTCGATGTCCGTCAACACGCCGAACCCTTCCTTCTTGAGTTCCTCGATCACCCGGTTTACGGCATC
>JBLMWN010000251.1:0-8626 GCA_050257255.1 Betaproteobacteria bacterium
ACCGGCATCGATCATCGTCGCAAGCTGGCGAGTAAGGACGACGATGTCCTTATCCTTCACCTTCGGCTGACCGAATTTAAGCTTGATTTCCTTCGGCTTCGCATTCACCGCAATCGGAAGAATGTTCTGCTTCCGGAGGAGCGTAAGGACCTCTTCCTTGTTGTCCGCGGCAAGTTCGCCTTTTTGGACAGCCCCCTGACGCGTTTTTCCTTCCCAGATAAAAACCGTTGCCATTTTTCACCCCGTACCAGTAAAAATTTGATGATTAAGGGCGCTGCTTCAGGATAGTCGCTATCCCGGATCCCGGTGACCGTACAACCCCATGTGTTCCGTTATCGATACTCTTTCTGAACCGGCAGCGATGCCGACAGGCCCGCACGCCCAAGCATTTGAATGAGTTCCTCCGGACTTGAAGACCTGCCGATACAGTCTTCATAAGAAATCATTTTCTTGACGAAAAGATCGTAAAGGCTCTGGTTCAGAGTCTGCATGCCGAACTTGGATTGCCCGGTCTGCATCGTGGAATATATCTGGTGGATCTTGTCCTCACGAATGAGGTTGCGGATCGCCGGGTTCGGGATCATGATTTCTAGCGCAAGGACCCGGCCGCCTCCGACTTTCGGGATCAGCTGCTGCGACATCACGCCTTCCAGAACAAAGGAAAGCTGTGCCCGAACCTGCGACTGTTGATGGGGCGGGAAGACATCAATGATGCGGTTCATAGTTTGTGCAGCCGAGTTTGTATGCAAGGTGGCAAAGGTAAGATGGCCTGTCTCAGCAATGGTGAGAGCAGCCTCAATCGTTTCGAGATCCCGCATTTCTCCGATGAGCACCACGTCGGGATCCTGCCGAAGAATGTATTTGAGAGCGTCCTTGAATGATTTGGTATCGGCGTTCACTTCACGCTGGTTGACGAGACATTTCTTGTGGGGATGGAGGTATTCGATCGGGTCCTCGACCGTGATAATGTGCTCCTGCCGTTCGCTGTTGATCTTGTCGATCATCGAAGCAAGCGTCGTGGATTTGCCGCTGCCGGTCGGCCCGGTCACGAGGACGAGCCCCCTCGGTTTCTTGCACAAATCAGAAACAACTGCGGGCAGACCGAGTTCCTGGAATGTCCTGATCTTGAAGGGGATGGTCCTGATCGCTGCGGCTACGGCGCCCCGTTGGACAAAGATATTGGCACGGAACCGGGATAGGTTCTTGACGCCAAAGGAAAGATCGAGTTCGCTGTTTTCTTCAAATTTATGTTTTTGGGCGTCCGTGAGAATGCTGTAGCAGAGATCTTTTGTTTGAGTAGCGGTCATAACATCCAAGCCGGGAATCGCCTTCATTTTTCCGTCAACACGGATCGATGGGGCGATTCCTGTGGTGATGTGCAGATCGGATGCGCCTTTTTCAATCATGTACTTCAACAAGTCATGCAGATTCGCCATGGGAAGGCATCTCCTCAATTAATACAGTAGTGTCCCGCTGTCTGAGCGTTGCTAATTGTCGGGGAACGTGTTTTCCAGCACTTCTTCGAGCGACGTTATTCCTGCTTTTACTTTCAGCAGACCGCTTCTCCTGAGCGTTTTCATGCCTGAGGTCACTGCCTGTTTTTTGAGATCCATCACGGAAGCGCCCTGCAGGATCAACTCCTTAATTTCATCTTTGACCGGCATCACTTCGTAGAGCGCGACCCTGCCCTTATAGCCGGTCCTGTTGCAGACGTCGCATCCCTCGCCCTTATAGCTGACGACTGTATTGGCTTCTTCCGGCGTAAAGCCGGCATCAATGAATGTTTGAACCGGCAGTTTTTCCGCTTTTTTGCATCGTTGACAGGTTCTGCGCACAAGCCGCTGGGCCATGATGCAGATGACCGATGACGATACGAGGAACGGTTCCACGCCCATGTTGAGCAAACGGTTGATGGTGCTGGGTGCGTCGTTTGTGTGGACCGTGGAAAGAACGAGATGGCCGGTGAGAGCCGCCTTGACGCCGATTTCCGCTGTTTCATAGTCGCGGATCTCTCCGACCATGATGATGTCGGGATCCTGCCGGAGGAAGGACCGGAGCGCTGCAGCAAAATTCAGCCCGATTTCATCTTTCATCTGAACTTGGTTGATCCCCATCAGGTTGAATTCCACCGGGTCTTCCGCAGTCATAAGGTTTTCCGATTCTCTGTTCAGTTCGCTGAGCGCGGAATACAGGGTTGTCGTCTTTCCGCTTCCCGTGGGGCCTGTCACCAGGACCATGCCGAACGGCCGGTCGAGTGCATCTTTAAAGTCCTTGAGCTGGTCCTCGTCAAATCCAAGCTTCGTCATGTCGAGCTGAAGGTTTGACTTATCGAGGAGCCGCAACACGCACTTCTCGCCGAACAGTGTCGGAATCACGGACACGCGATAATCCATGGTTTTGGTCTTCCCCATTTTCAATTTGATTCTGCCGTCCTGGGGGAGCCTCCGCTCGGCGATATCAAGGCTGGACATGATCTTGACCCTCGATATGATGGCGTTCTTGATTTTCAGCGGCAAGCCCATCACCGTCGTGAGCACGCCGTCGAGCCGGTACCGGACCCGGAACTTTTTTTCGTAGGGTTCAATGTGAATGTCGCTCACGCCCATTTTCGCGGCCCGCAGCAGGATGCCGTTCACGAGTTTGACGATGGGCGCCTCGACTTCACCCGAAAGCTGGTCCAGATTCTCCTCTTCCACGACCTCGAGGTCTTCAACTGCACCGTGAACGAGGTTGTCGAAATCCTCCACATCGACGACACCGCCGACATCGATATCATCGATGATCGACTCTTCGCTTGCCATATCATCGAGCGAATAGTCTTTTGCTTCGATGGAAAGTTTTTTCTCTTCTCTGGCTTGGGGCAACGCAGCGCCGCCCAATTTTGCCGAGACGAGGGATTTTGCGCCGCCGTAATATTTCTTAATCGCCTCGACGATTGCGCCTTCCGTCGCCACAACGGCTTCAACGCCGTACCCGGTCATGAATTTGATGTCATCGATTGCAAAGATATTGGAGGGATCCACCATCGCAATGGTAATGGTAGCCCCGGTGCGGTTGATCGGCATGATCCGGTACTTCTGGGCGACCTCCGCAGGGATATGTTTGATGACGGCTGGATTAATTTCGAACTTGTTCAGGTCAACGTAGGGAACGCCGTACTGCTTGCTCAGGAAGGTCATCAGCTTGTCTTCCTGGACAAATCCCAGTTTGACAAGAATTGATCCGAGCCTGCCGCCTTCCATTTTTTGCGACGAGAGCGCCTTCTTGAGTTGATCATCCGTAATCAGGCCCGACGACACGAGCATGGAGCCGAGCCTTCCTGACATCGACATAGGAACTCCTTACACGAAATAAACCCCATTAGAGAGCAAGTTCTCAACTGTTTGCAGCTTGTGGTTTTATACCACAATCTGTAAATGTATGATATTAATCGCCAACAAGAGTCGGCATCCTTCTAACGGGTAAAAAAAATCACTACAATATTACTGTAATACTCCCGGTATGTCAAGATGCGGCTGCCTATTTTCCCCGATATCTGGCGCGGTCGGCAATCTGCGCTGTAAGGGCATTTTTCATGACCGACACAGGTGCCTTGGCACCTGTCCAAATTTCAAAGGCAATAACTCCCTGATATAGGAGCATCCCAAGGCCGGACAGTCTTTTGGCGCCCCGCTTCTTTGCTGCTTGCAGCAAGCGTGTCTCAGGTGGATTATAGACGAGATCGCATACCAGATGATGCTTCCGGATAAATTCTCTTTTCAACGGCATCGGATCGTTTTTTTTCAAACCAAGGGGTGTGGCATTGATCAGGCAGTCCGCTTCTTCCGCAGTTTCGGCAAGGGCTCTCATAGACAGCGCCAGCGCGTTAATGCCTGTTTTTTCTCGAATGTCGAGCGCCAAGGCATTCGCCTTCAGAGTATCGATGTCATACAGAGATATCTTCCGCACGCCTGCAAGGGCGAGACTGAAGCCAACAGCCCTTGCTGCCCCACCCGAACCGACGAGAAAAACGGTTTTCCCCTTCGGTTTAAACCCGGCATTATCGCGAAGAGAACGGATAAAGCCTCTGCCATCGGTGTTGTGGCCTATCAGCTTCCCGTCCACCACCTGTATGGTGTTGACTGCCCCGATGAGCCGCGCCTCTTCCGAGAGTTCGTCCAGATAGGCAATGATGTTTTGCTTGTGCGGAACGGTGATATTTAATCCGCAAAGACCGAGCGGAATCACGGCGTTTACAGCATCTCCCAGTCGAGAAGGATGAACAGCAAATGGAACATAGCACGCATCCATTCGTAGTTTTCTGAACGCGGCATTATGCATGCCCGGTGAAAACGTATGCTCCACGGGATAACCGTAAATGCCATACAGCTTGGTTTTGCCGGAGATCATCGCGATGAGTTCCTCCCTTTTCGTCTCAGTAATGCCACTATATCTTCAAAAGTTCTCACCGGGACTGTTCTAACGCCGAGGTGATTGCCCAATTGTTCGAGACTCATGCCGTCGAGAAAAACGTTTTCATCTTCTTTGAGAGCTTCGGAAGGAATGACTACGAGATCTCCCAGTCGTTTGCCTGAAAGCGCTGTCATGATATCGCTGCCCGTCAAAAGCCCTGCAACGGTAACCGACGGTCCGAAAAAACCGTTTTGCACAGTTATCTGGCCCAATGTTAGACCTTGTATCTTCTTGAGGCGTGTCATTGCTTTCTTGAGCACTCCGCTGAATGAAACGCCGGTCACCAGTGTTACTCGTGCTCGTGCGATCAGTTTTGGCAACCGCGTACGGGCCGCTCCTTTCAAAAAATCAGCAACCATGCCGACCCCGTTTTCGATCTGGGGAAAGTCTTCATAAAAAGACGGGGGTGGTACGGAAATTCTTGCCTTAATATAAAACTCGTCGGAAGCGAACACAAGACGAGTGCCCAACTGCTTTTTAAATTCCGTACCAAACCGCGTAACGGCGTCGATCACCTTACCCGCTTCACGCCGCGTAAACGTCCTCAGGGGAAACAGACTCTTCCGGAAAGCGGTCAATCCTACGGGGACGACGGCAATGGAGGCGATCGCGGGGAAAAGACCGGCAAGATCTTCCAACGTGCGTTCCAAACGATCGCCATCGTTGACTCCCGGACATAATACAATCTGGGTATGCATCCGGATGCCGCCTGCTGCCAGCCGCTTCATACTTGACATGATGTCAGGAGATCTTTTGTTGCCTGTGATGAAGTGCCGCAGGGCAGGATCGGTTGTGTGTACTGAAATATAGAGGGGGGACAACCTCTGATTGAAAATACGCTGCCAGTCGGATTCTGTCAACGCGCCGAGCGTAATATAATTGCCGTAGAGAAAAGACGCACGATAATCGTCATCTTTGATATACAGGCTCTTTCGGCATCCAACCGGCATCTGGTCAACGAAGCAGAATATGCACTTATTCCTGCATCGCTTGATATGAAACGGAGCAAATTCAAGACCCAGAGTATCATCGGGCTGCTTATCGAGTGAGACCGTCCTGGTTCGGCCCTCCGGCGTCGAAAGTTTAATCGTGAGATGTTCTTCAGCGACAAAGAATTTATAATCGATGACATCGTGAACTTCTTTGCCATTGACGGAGACGATGTTGTCTCCTTTCCGAATACCAGCGCCGGCTGCGGTGCCCCCCGGCTCGACATCAATGATCTCAATCAATCAGGCGCTCCTCTTGGAGGCAAATAGAAAATCCACATAGCCGCCGATCTGCGTCCTCGCCTCGTCGGAGACCTGCCGGAATTTTCTCAGCATCATGATCTCGTCGACGCTCAGGATTTTTTCGAGGTAATTGATCTGTTCTTCTGAAATCGGATATTTGCGCTTGCCGCGCCTGAATTTTGCCTGAGACGGTGAAAGGAAAAAACCCTTGACCTCTGCGGGTACTTTCTCCTGGTGCGCTGCCAGGATAAGAACCGATTTATCGAGGTTCAATTTATTGGCGATCATCATGAGCGTCTTATCTTTAGGAATGTGTCCCTTATTGATCGTGACCCGCAGGAGCTCCGGACTGATCCCGAGGACTTTCGAGGCATCTTTTAGGTTTTTGAACCCTTTTTTTTCCAGCGCCTGCCTGATCATGTCTGATATCTTCATTCATTCCTCCTTGGATTTTTTATTCAAGACCCTGACTCACGATTCTCGTCCCCCGTACGACATACTGAATGCCGGAAGCTAACGTGAAACCGGCCGTGGTCCAATGCAAGATGGTCATCAGCCCCATCTCGGTTCCGAAATTTTTCAACACCAGGGAAAGCGTTACCACGATGAGCTGCAGCACGGTGGTTGCCTTCCCGATGATAGACGGCTTCGCGGTGAACTGATGCCCCGTAAAATAGATTGCAATGCTGCCAAGCACCAGGATGATGTCTCGACTCACAACGATGATGACCAGCCACACCGGAAGCATTCCCATCAGGACCAGAGTAACAAAGGCTGAAACGATCAACAGCTTGTCGGCCATGGGATCGAGAAACGCTCCCAGCTCCGTCATTGACTTGGTAAGCCGGGCAATCATGCCGTCGAGCGCATCGGTCAGGCAGGCGACGGCAAAAACAATGAGGGCCGCCCCGTAGTAACCATAGATCATCAGATTGATGAAAAATGGGATGAGTATGATTCTCAGCAGCGTAATATAGTTGGGAAGGTTCATTTGCCATCCTCTGCCGCGTAACTGCAATCAACGATTATATTAAACATCTTTATTTGTGATGTCAACCTTTTTCTTTTTGTTACCATTTGTTTTTGTCGTGAAGAAATCGGGAAGCGAAGCAGCTCGAGGGAAGAATCGAGTGGAGCCGACGAGTGGGATTGAACCACCGACCTGCTGATTACGAATCAGCTGCTCTACCACTGAGCTACGTCGGCCTTATACGGGCGGTCTTGTGAATAAAAAAATGACGGTTGTTTATACCTTATTCGAGCTTGCGCTGTCAAGAGAATCTTTCAGTTTTTCCTCTTGCCGCATGCGGCGAGAAGATGCGGTCATGATGACTTTTTAAACGCAGCTTGACATAAAAGAGTCTGCCCCTTGACCTCGCGCCTTTATTTTTGTATGATTAACGTTAAATTGTCTTTATTCCCTGGATTGTGGGGATTGATAAAAACATATTCGGTCTTGGTTTCAGGTCTCATGAAAACTTCCAGTTGACGCCTGGGGAACTTAACGCGTTCCCGAAGAGCACGAACGAGGAAGGCGGGCGGAGCTGCGCATGCTTCCTTCGAGGGATTACCCGGCACGCACATAACGTCCTGCAACTGCGCAAGGATAGTAATTGGCGATATAATCCTCATGCAAGAGAGAAGAGATAATCGACAAGAAGTAAAACGGCACCCTGTCACCGGGCAGCGTGACTGTTCCCTCGGCGTCATTTCATTTAAGAATCTCGAGTGGACAGATCACCTTGCGAAGATCGTGGATTACAGCGTAATAGGCATCGGGATTGAGTCTGATCAGCCGCTGCAGCCGGGCATCATCTGGTTCAAGGAATGTGTGTACGGCCAGAAATACGGCGTCCTGGTGTGGTGTAAGCAGATTGGCCCGCGGTATCGGGCCGGCATCCAGTTCGGTACCCTCAGCCGGGCAGAAGAAGATTACCTTCGGCAGCAGGTTGGTCAGGTACAGCCCCACAAACCGGTCCAAGACCCGGAACAGATCATTGCGAAGCTGATCGACGGCGTCAGGAAAGAATGAGATGGATCTGTTGATCACTGCGATCTTTTAACGGAGCGCGGTCTTTCGGTCTGTTTTTTTGCTCCTGGCTTATGTGATAACAATAACCGTTTCTTGGCGGGGAAACCGCGGCGTCGGCTTCGGTATTTTCGCAGGATATCCGACGGGGACGACGGCGATCGGCCGGAGGTTGCCGGGCAAATCCAGAATTTCGATCACTTCAAATTCGTTGAACGCCCCTACCCAGACCGTCCCGAGCCCCCGTTCCTGGGCAGCGAGCATCATGCTCATCACGCTCGCTGAGACATCCTGGATGCTGTAGAGATTGACCCCGCGTTCCCCGTACCGTGCGGCGATCCGCCGGTCCAGACAGGCGACTACCGCGAGCGGGGCCTTGATGATGAAATCCTGGTTTAAAGCGGCCTTCGCAAGTTTCTTCCTGATATCCCGATTAAACACGAAATAGAACTTTCTGCTTTGCAGGTTTCCCGCCGACGGCGCCCAGCGGATCGCCTCGACGAGGTCTTCGATTGCATCAGCAGGGATTTCCTGATCCGTAAAGTCCCGAATGCTCCGTCGGCTTTTGACGGCGGTCAATACCGGCATATCCATAGCGAATCCCCCTATTCTCTCCAATAATCAGTTGGTCTATCGGTAACACCGGTGAGGAGATGCCACTCAGTCGCCGCGCCTTCGCATCCCCTCCAGTAATTATACCTGACAGCATGCTGCAAGCAACCGGTTCGGCGTATTTCGAAGATGCGCGAGCCCGTTGTTCCAGGGCAAATGGAAACAGGTCAAATGTGCATCCTGTAATCCCAAAATGATAATGTCCTAATTCGCCAAAGTAGAAATGTCCTATTTTAGCTACAATGCTCCGGATAAGGAGGGGGCATGGTGGCGGGAAAGGACATGATCACGATGAGTCGAA
>JBLMWN010000252.1:0-14613 GCA_050257255.1 Betaproteobacteria bacterium
GCATAGAGGCATACAGAGCGAAGGAGCATACGATCTTAGAGACTTCGAAAGCGCTGCAAAATTCACCAAGATAAATCTTTCAGATTTTCCGGGCCTTAGAAAATAAAAGTTTTGGACGTCAAGTGAGTTAAACGGTTCACATCAAACTGAAAGGAGAGTAAAAAAATGAAACGAATAATTATGGCTGTCGGAACGATCTTTTGCACGGTGTTTTTCTTTGCTCAGTCGGCTTTCCCCTGGGGCTGGGCTGTCCATACGTATATCGATGAACAGTTCAGCACGAAATGGCAGATCCGAAACGCAAACCAGTTATACGGCGGTCTGACGCCCGACATTTTCAATTACCAGTTCGATGCGCCCGCACTCTATATGCAGGGTCAGACACATAATGAGTTCATGAAAGTCTGGGATGCTGCGCGATCAAAACCAGGGAAGGCGCTTGCGTTCGGTTTTGTGAGCCACAATGAAGTCTGGGGCGTTGATTCCACGGCCCATCGTTCGGGCATCACCTTCGGGCAACCGGGGACGAGACCCGGGCATCCTGAGGCAGGAGGATATGTTGTTGCGAAAGCGTATATATTGAAGGGAATCCTTGAGCAGATCCCGGAATTCAATGCCCTGCAGTTGCCGGAACCGCTTGCCCTGCAGGTTGCTCATGAGCTCGTGGAATACGGCGTGGACATACTCATGAAACAAATCGATCCCACGATAGGAGCGAAGATATCGGCAGCGGCGCTGCCCCCGAATCCGAATTTCCCCCTGCTCCTGGAGAAAGCCTATGCTGAGGAATTTGCCGCACACTTCGGGATCAGCTATACTGACACCCTCAAGTTCTTCGCGTCTTCGGAGAGGCAGTTCAGACAATTTATGATTCTTTACGGTCAGGTGCTCATGCAGGATGACGCTACGGCCATACTCCTGATTTCCCAGCAGCTCGCTGAACTCGCAACAGCGTTCCTCGCGGCTAACGGGCTGACGCTTCCGCCGGGCGCCGATATTACCCCGCTTCTGCAATTCGGCATCATGCAGTCAATGGTGCTCTGCGCCCCCGATTTTGCCGCCGAAGTCTTTGCCACTTCCAATTTTGTTGACCAGCAGCTTGCTGCACACGGGATAACGAATTGATCCACGCCTGGCCTCCGTATTTGATTTGCCGACGTCCCTCTTCTCATACAGACAAGAGGGACGTTCTTTTTTGGACTCCACTATACTACAGCCGTATTTCGGTTTGGAGACACTACCCCCGCAGATGGCAGTCGACGAAGTGGCCGCCTCCGAGGTCGGTTGTTCGCGGGACGATCTTGTCGCAGGGCTCGAAGCGGTAGATGCAGCGGGTGTGGAAGCGGCAGCCGGGCGGGATCTGTGTGGGGCTCGGGATGTCGCCCTTGAGCAGGATGTGTTTTTTCTTGATCGTGGGGTCCGCCACCGGGATGTCGGCAAGCAGCGCCTCGGTGTAAGGATGAGATGGGTTCTTGTAGATTTCTTCTGCGGGCGCGACCTCCATGATCTTTCCAAGGTACATCACGATCACGCGGTCAGAAAAATGACGTACAATGTTGAGGTCATGGGCGATGAACAGGAACGAGAGCTTCATTTCCTCTCGGAGGTCTTCGAGCAGGTTGATGATCTGCGCCTGCACAGATACATCGAGCGCCGACACCGGCTCATCGGCCACGATGAACGACGGCCCGCTCGCGAGTGCTCGCGCGATGCCGACTCGCTGACGCTGGCCGCCGGAGAATTCGTGCGGATACCGGCGAAGCGCGTCCTTCGGCAGCCCCACCTTCTGGAGCAGAACAGCGCCCCGCTCTTCCAGCTCATCGCTTTCTGCCAGCCTATGGATCACGAGCGGCTCAGTGATGATTTCCAGTATCCGCATGCGTGGATTGAGCGAGGCAAAGGGGTCCTGGAAGATGATCTGCATGTTTTTCCGGAGCGCCCTGAGCTCCTGCTTGTTGACGGAGTTGAGATTCTTACCCTCGAAGAACACATTGCCGGACGTCGGTTCAAGAAGCCTGAGCGCGAGCCTGCCCAAGGTTGACTTTCCGCAACCGCTTTCGCCCACAAGCCCTACGGCCTCGCCGCGCGAGACTGAGAGCGTTACGCCGTCGACTGCCGTCGCCGCCAGCGTCTTACCCGGCCCGGCCTTTACGGGAAAGGTCTTATAGAGTCTGTCTATGAAGAGCAGTTCGTCAGTCATGTTTATTGTCGGATTGTGGATTGCACATTGGTGAAGACCCCTCACCACAGCCCTTTCTCTTTCGGGAGGGGGAGTTGTTTTTATTCCGCATTCCGCGATAGTTTTACTTCGCTTCCCAGCACCGCACGAGATGTCCCGGCTTCACTTCCACCAGCGCCGGCTCTGTCTCGCATTTGCCGGTCTTGATATCACATCGCGGCAGATAGGTGCATCCCTCCGGCAGATCGTACAAACGCGGCACGGCACCGGGAATGGTGCGCAGCCTGCGCCGTCCTTCTTCTCCCGGCTTGGGGATCGATGCCATGAGACCGCGCGTGTATGGGTGCTGGGGATTCGCAAAAAGCTCCTTCGTTTCCGCCTGCTCCACGATCCTGCCCGCATACATCACCGCCACCTCGTGGGCGCGCTCGGCGATGAGACCGAGGTCATGCGTGACCAGGATCATGGCCATGCCCATCTCGGACTGGATCGTGCTCAACAGTTCGAGAATGTGCGCCTGGATCGTGACGTCGAGCGCCGTCGTAGGTTCATCGGCAAGGATGAGCGACGGCCTGCACGCGATGGCCATGGCGATCATAATGCGCTGGCGCATGCCGCCGGAGAGCTGGTGCGGGTACTCGTCCACGCGCTTCTCCGGCGACGGGATGCCCACGGAGCGCAGGAGTCCGACGGCTCTCTCGAGGGCCTCTTTTTTTGCCAGGTGCTGATGCGTGGTCAGGACCTCGGCGATCTGGTTGCCAACGGTAAAGACGGGATTGAGCGCGGTCATGGGCTCCTGGAAGATCATGGAGATGCGGGCGCCGCGGATCGCTCTCAGCTCATCGGCAGGGAATGTGAGCAGGTCTTTGCCTTCGAAGACGATTTTGCCTGATACGATTTTTCCCGGATAAGGTACGAGATTAAGAATGGAGAGCGCCGTGACCGTCTTGCCGCACCCTGATTCGCCGACCAGGCCGAGAACGCGGCCTTTCTGCAGTCTCAGGCTCAGGTTATCTACCGCTTTGATGACACTTGCACGGGTGAAGAAATGGGTGGTGAGGCCCTGTATATCGAGAAGGTCCAACTAAGGGGCTCCGCTCAGGAATTCTGGGGTTTTACAAAGTTCAAGTACGTCCTCACGGCGGAATTGCGGGGATCGAACACGAGCGCCTCCCGCCACTCCTCTTCAGCCAGGCCATAAAAGCCCTGCGAATAAAAGGTAATGCCGAGATGCAGGCGTGCGGGGATGTACTTGGGATTGCACTCCTTGGCCCGGTTGAATTCCTTGATCGCCTCGTCGAACATTCCCTTGTCGCGGTAGGCGATACCAAGATGCGTGATGATATCGGCGAAATTCGGCGAAAGGCGGAGGGCCTTCTGATACTCTTCGATCGCCTCGTCCAGAAGCTGCAACTCATAGTACTTGTTCCCCAGCCGAAGGTGTTCGTCGGCAAGCTTGCCCTTGACGAAAGGATCGATTCCCAAAGTAGCCGACGACGCCTTCCCTTCCTGCTCTGCGAAGTGCGCAGCGCGTTCAAAGACCTCTCGTGATTTTTCGTACTTGCCGAGATCACTGTAGGTGATGGCTAGGTTGAGCGACGCCTCGGTATACGCCGGGTTGATCGCCAGTGCTTTTTCGAATGCCTCTGCTGCAAGAACGAGTCTGTTCGTCTGGTTATAGATGATCCCCATCTTGTTCTGTACATCGGCGAACCGTGGGTTCATGACCAGTATTTCGCAAAAAAATCCCTCCGCTTTTTCGTAATCGCCTTTATCGAACGCTTCTATGCCCTGTTTGTACAGATCATCGAGCTTTAGCGGCATGTTCACTCCGTTACCATGGGATCGCGATATCCTGCTGCAGATGGAAAAATTTAGCACACCTCCGCATGATGTGTCAATGAAAAACCAAGAGAACTATTTCGGATAACTTGCATAAAATTCATAGCATCGGGACAAGTCGCGCTCGGTGAAGATTCGCTCGGAAAAAAAGCAAGACGAGACCATTTATTTCCTTTCATGACCTTATATCCAACTAGCATCCAATAACGCTAACACGCTGACTGATAATTGTGTCTGTCGAGCAACACAACCAAACCGAAACAGAGTCATTTTGACCACAAATCGCATATTGCAATTTCAACATGATGTTTTATAAGGTTTTTTTAAGAACCGTTTATGGCATATTTATTGCTTTAGTTTATGGCGAAGAGAGGATTACATCATGATCAGATTTCAGCGAACAATCAAAAGCAGCACTACCTGCAAGGGCATCGGCCTTCATACAGGCAAGCCAGTGAAGGTGACACTCAAGCCCGCTGCTGCAGGCGCCGGCGTCGTGTTTATCCGTACTGATCTGGATGGCGCTAAGATCAGGGCCCTAGCCGCCAATACTGCGGCAACAAGCTATGCTACCTCGCTCAGCCAGAATGGCGCATCTGTTTCTACCGTTGAGCACCTCATGGCGGCTTTCTCAGGACTCAACATCGATAACGTTTATGTCGAGATCGATGCCGCTGAAATTCCGATCATGGACGGAAGCGCCGGGGCTTTCGTGCGACTCATCGCCGACGCCGGCATCCAGTCGCAGGAATTGCTCCAGCCTCTGCTGAAGGTCATCAGGCCGATTTTCGTGCGTGAAGGCAACAAACAGCTTGCCATTTGGCCTGCCGAAACGCTGAACATCTCCTACTTCATTGATTTCAACCACCCCATGCTCAAGGAACAAAGCCTGCAGTATCAGCCTTCTGAAGAGGCATTCCTGCGCGAGGTTTCAGATGCCCGCACCTTCGGATTCCTCAGCGACGTGCAGATGCTCCGCGACAACGGCCTTGCCAAAGGCGGCTCCATGGACAACGCTGTGATCCTCGGTGAGGACTCGGTGCTGAACAAGGACGGCCTGCGATACAAAGATGAATTCGTGCGGCATAAGATCCTGGATCTCATCGGGGACCTTTCGCTCGTGGGCATGCCGGTCATCGGCCATATCGTGGCGCACAAATCCGGCCATGGACTGAACGCGCAGATGGTCGGAAAGCTTCTGAACAATCCGCAGAGCTGGATTCTGGTCGGTTCGTCAGAAAATCTGGAAGTCGAACAACCCGAAATGCAATTCCAGCACGCTGTGCTGTAAGCGTTTTTAGAGATTCAGAAACCGAAAGCCGGCGCTCTTATTGAGCGTCGGCTTTTTTGTTCGAAACAGATCCAGATATCACCTGCTTTGAAATAGAATCGGAACTGAAACCTTGTTCCATCTTCACGCCTACTTCTTCTCACTCTTCACCCACGGCATTTTCGAAGCCAGGCTCTCACAGGCGTTTTCCGCCACGGCCATGAAGCTTGCCGGCCTGCCGCGGACGACCTCCGACGCGATGGTTCCTTCGCTGGCGCCTTCCCAAACCACTTCGCCGGTGACCGTGTCCCATATTTGCGCGTGGATGTCGACGCTCGACTGGCGGGTCCTCAGAAATGCAATCCCCAGGATGGTGGCGCGGTCAAAGGTCTCGGACTGGAACCTGAGAAGCCGTGGAAGGATGACGTAGCGTGCGTCGGCTGCCTGGCCGATTTGCGACAGAAGATCTTTTCGCAGTACGGCCGTTTTTTGATACTCGCTGTACATGAGCTTGAATTCGTTCCAGAGCTCTTTTTTGTTGATGCTGCTCTCTAAAACATCGAGCGATAAAATACGCGGTCCGTCCGAATATTTGATCAACGCAGTATAGAGGAGTCCCGCAAGGGTTTCGCGATATATCTCTTGAGTAGGATCGTATTCAATGCTTACGGTCGGTAGAATTGCAACACTCTGGCCGGAGAATGTTTCCGGTGAGATTGTTGGGGAACTATAGAATTTCCAGGAGAATCGAGCTTCTGACGGCGGCGCTGATGCGCAACCCGCAGATATGAGCAGAACTATCATCAGGAAAAACGCGACACCGCAGCGCATCTGTTCCTCCTACCACAAGTATATCAGAGGATTCTGGGGAACGCCGTTTTTCCGTATCTCGAAGTGGAGGTGGGGCCCCGTTGTACGGCCGGTGTCCCCTGATTTCGCGATGATCTGCCCCTTCTTCACCGATTTGCCTGGTGTCGTCAGAAGCTGCGAGCAGTGGCCGTAGATCGTGGCATACCCATCCTTGTGTCTGAGGATGACGAATCTGCCGATATACTCCCCTTCACCGGTCTGAACAACTGTGCCCGAAGCCGCTGCCGCGATGTTCGTGCCCTCTCTCGCCGCCAAGTCCACGCCCGTATGTTTGCCGCGGAATCCGCCCACCGGGTGTGTGCGATTGCCCATGCCGGACGTGACCCTGCCGGGAAGCGGCGATCCGAAAATGCCTCGCAGGCTGTAACGTGCCGCCATCTCTTCGCTCAGATTCACGGGTTTTGCCCCTGGAATAAAAAGTTCAAGTCCGGGCGCGAGAATATGTTTCGGTCCCAGGTTGTTCACGGAAGCGAGCGTTTCTTCCGGCACCTTGTAGAGCGCGGCGATTGACTCAATGGTCTCCTGCTCGCCGGTCCAGTGGATCACGCCCTTCCGGTTCGGTACGCGGATCGTCTGGCCGAGAGCGGCACCGAGCCTCTCGAGGCCGGGGTTCGCACCGACGATAGAATCGATGTCCACGCCGTACTCTTTCGCCACCTTCCAGAAGTTTTCTTTCCGGCGCATCGTATGTTCGGCAAGCTCAAGACCCTTCGCCTTCCATCCCTCATCGATCCGGGCCTGCGTTACCGTACGCGACCGTATGATCATGCTGTGAATCTGGACGCCGAGCAGGGTCATGCAGGCGATGACGACAAAGCATGCTGCGATGGTTTTCAAGCGCATTTCGGGAGAGAACAGTTTCTGAAGATACATTGACATTTAATGTGCGGCGTGGTTTCCTGCCTAGTCCTCCGCTTTCGTGAGAATGACGATCTTGCCGTTTGTCTTGGTGCCAAAACTCTTTTCTACGGTCTCTGCCTCTCTGCGAGAAATTTTACTTTTTGCTTTTCAGATATTCCTCCATGATCGCTGGGCCCTCGCTAGTGCCGATACGCTCTGCGCCTGCATCGATCATGGCCGTGACAGCCGCCAGATCCCTGATCCCGCCCGAAGCCTTCACCCGGCAGACGGACCCGACGATCCGGCGGATAAGCCGGATGTCTTCCACCGTCGCGCCGCGGCGCCCGTATCCCGTTGATGTCTTCACGAACTCGGCGCCGGCGCGCATCGCGATCTCGCAGACGCGCATGATCTCGTCTTCAGTGAGGCTCCCGGTCTCCAGGATGACCTTGTGGACCTTCTGGGGCGTCATGGCAATGATGTTCTTGATGTCGACCTCCGCCGCGTCGTACCTGCCTGACTTTACCATACCGATGTTCGCGACGAAGTCAAGCTCGCTGGCGCCGTTCTTCATGGCCTCCATGGCCTCAACGATCTTCACCGTCGTCGTGTTCGCCCCGAGGGGAAATCCCACGACCGCGCAGATCTTTACCAGCGAACCTGACAGATATTCGCGCGCCCGCGTCACGTAGCAGCTGTTCACGACGACGCTGGAAAAACCGTACTTCTTCGCTGCTTCGCAGGCAGCGGCCAGGTCATCAAGCGTTGCGTCGGAACGGACCAGCGTGTGGTCAATGAGCTGCGCTAGCTGGCCTGCGTCTTTAAACATGCGAGGACCTCTTTCTTGTACGCCTGACACAGGAGAGACGTGACCGGACCGGGCCTGCCGTTCCCGACGGGCTTTTTGTGTATGGTCGTGACCGGCATGATCTCCATGGTGGTGTTCGTGATGAAGCACTCGTCGGCGGCGAGGAGGCTCTTGAGCGGCATCAGGACCTCCCTGGTGGGAATCTTTTTTCTTCTTGCCAGGCGGAGCACGAGATCACGCGTCACGCCTTCGAGAATGCCGGCGTCCATGCTCGGGGTGTACAGGACTCCCTTTTTGACCATCCCTATGTTGCTGATGGTTCCCTCTGCCACATAGCCTTCCCAATTGAGCATGATCCCCTCGTAAGCGCCTGCCTTGATGGCCTCGATCTTGGCGAGGATGTTGTTCAGGAAGTTTGTCCCCTTGATTGCCGGGTCGAGCGCAAGCGGGTGGTTTCGCCGTGTTTTAACGATGGCCACGTCGACGCCGCGCTCATAGTAGTGCTTAGGATAGTCAAGAAACGGTTTGACTGCGATCACCATCGTCGGCGCGGTGCAGAGGGCGGGGTCGAGCCCGATCTCTCCGGGACCGCGAGAGATATGGAGCCGGACATAGGCTTCCTGAAGATTGTTCACGCTCAGCGATTTGTTCAGCGCATCGCCGATCTGCGCGAGCGACAGAGGCAGTTTGAGGGAAATGGCATCGGCGGACCGCTTTAGGCGGGAGAGGTGCTTCTTAAGGAGAAAAAGCTTTCCTCCATAGGCGCGCATCGTCTCGTAGATGCCGTCGCCGTAGAGAAAACCATGGTCGAAGACCGAGACCAGGGCCTGATCCCTGTCCACAAAATGACCGTCGAGGTATACGAGCATGGCGAGAAAGTATCATTATTGCCGGTGGGTGTCAAGAAGGAAAGGGAGGTTCACGAGGTCGTGCGTCATCCCTATCGGGTCGTTTGAGCAGGAATGCCGTCTCGGAAAGATTCATCTCCCGGGCCACGTTCTGTATCCACTGTCGTCCCGCAGCGCGTTTTTATGCTTAACCTTCCTTTGCGATAAAAAATCATTTCATGCTTTTCAGAAATCTCTTCATGTCGAATTCGATGTCCATCAACACCTTCACCCGCTCCACTTTGCGTTTCTCCCGGATGCTGGTCTTGCCCATGTGTACCTCGATCTTGTCGATGGTCGTGAAGGTATCGTCCACAACCGAGATGATGGGAATGCCCGTTGCCCGGGCCTTGCCGATGACCACGTCGTTCGAGGTGAGCCCCCCGGTCAGGATGATACACCTGGTCGAGGTCTCCATTGCTGCGAGCTGGATGTCGGAGCGGTACGCACCGGTGATCACCGCCTTGTTCGGGGTCCTACGGAAATAGGCGAGTGCGCTGTCTACGTCCATCGCTCCGACTGAAAAGTTCTCGACGAACTCATCGAGCCGGTCATCGCAGCAAAGTACCTTGCCGTTCAGGATATCGACCAGTTGGCGCACGGTCACGGCCTCGAGTGCACGGTCCTTGGGGAAAACGCCGAAGACTGTGACCCCCTTCTTTTCCATGAAGGGCCGCACGGTCTCTTTCACGTGGTTCATGGCGCTGATCGGCACCTTGTTGATAATGCCGCCGCCGAAACGTTCGCCCAGAAGCTTGTACGCACCGAAGAGGACGTCCGCCGAAGACTCGCCGCGCCATGGCTCAATCATCAGGAGGTACGCCTTCATGTCGTTGAGGAGTGTGAGGGCGTTCATGCCGAGGAGCGAACCTTCGAAGAGATCGCTCGCCCCGCCGATGATCACGAAGTCCTTCTTCTTGAGCGTCTTGAATGCAGCCATGACGTCCTTCTTCACATCTCTGATGCCTCCTTCAAAGAGCAGGGCCTGACTTTCGTAGGTTTGGACGAAGGGCGAGATTACGTCAAGGGGTTCGCCTAAATGGAGCGTCTCCTTGATGAACAAGGCGTCGGCATCGTAGACCTCCTTGCCTTTTTTTAGTGGAACCTTGCCGATGGGTTTCATATACCCGACCTTGTATCCTTGCTCGATAAGCTTTACGGCAAGGCCGAGTGAGATGAATGTCCGTCCGGAGAAACCGGTATTGGATGCGACGAAGATAGGCACCATTTTAACCTCCTTAAAAAGGCCAAGAATCTTCTTTGCCACTGAGGACGCGGAGACCACAGAGAAAATCTATAAAACAGAAACGAACTTCACAGTAAAATTCGTTTAGCCCCATTAATGAGCCTTTTTTTCATCAGAATTATCTGCACCGCTAAAGGATCTATGGCTAAATATTTTTGCTGCTATTTTCCTGCTTTTTCTCCCGGTTGCTTAAAAATGATGCGCGCATCAAGCGCGGTCGCACCCCTCTCCATAACCATGAGCGGATTGATGTCCAACTCCTGGATCTCGGGGAAGTCGGACACGAGGCATGAGAGATTTACGATATAATTTGCAATGGCATCGATATCCGCGGGTCGTTCGCCGCGGGCGCCGCGTAGAAGTCCGGCCGTCCTGATCTCGTTTATCATGGCCACGGCGTCCCGCCGTGCAACCGGCACAATCCTGAATGATACGTCCTTCATGACCTCTACGTAGATGCCGCCCAGCCCGAACACGATCATGTGGCCGAAGGTCCGGTCAAAGGTCACGCCGAGAATCACTTCCTTGCCGCCTTTCACCATTTCATAGATCATCACTCCCTTGATGAAGGCGTCGCGCATGATGCGCCTGGCATTCGTGGTGATCTCCGTAAATGCTTCTTCCGCCTCTTTCGGTGATTTGACATTCACGCGCACGCCGCCCACTTCGGTCTTGTGCAGGATATCGGGTGACGATATCTTCATCACTACGGGGAAGCCGATCTTCGCCCCGAGCTGGGCGGCCTCACGCGAGGTCTGGGCAAGCGCCCGCTTCGGAAACTGAAATCCATAATAAGTGAGGATCTGCATGGCCTCTTCTTCACCGATCTGATAAATTCCTGATTTGAGGATCGAAGACACGGTTTCGGCCGCCGCATCGAAGTTATGCCAGCAGGTCACAAGCTCTTCCGGCTTATCATTCTTCCATGCCCACTGGTCGGTCAGCCGCTTGAAGGCTTTGACCGCAAGCTCGGGGTAGGGGAAGTTCGGGATCGATGCGTTCTTCAGCTTTTCGATGGCCGGGCGAACGCGTTTCTCGCCCATGAAGGAGGTTATGACCGGCTTGTCCGTGGACTTCGCCGCGGCAATGACCATATCAGCCGCCCTGTCCACATCCGTCATGGCCTGCGGCGTGAGGATCACGAGCATACCGTCCACGTTTGGGTCCTTGGCAGCCTGCTCGAGAACAGCAGCGTAACGTTCGGATGTGGCGTCACCGATCACATCCACAGGGTTGAAGACCGTGGCATTCGGCGGGAGTTTTTTGGCCATTTCGGTGATGCTCTCCCTGGTCATGTGCGGCAGCTCAACGCCGAGCCGCTCCGCTGTGTCTGCAGCAATGATCCCCGGGCCGCCTGCGTTCGTGATGACGAGGAGACCGTTCCCGGTTGGGGTCTTTCCCTCTGCAAAGGCAAGGGCGGTTTCGAAAAGTTCCTGCACTCCCTGGGCACGCATGATGCCCGTTTGTTTGAACGCCGCGTCAAAGGCCGTATCCGAACCCGCGAGCGCGCCGGTGTGCGATGATGCTGCGCGCGCGCCGGCCTCGGTGCCGCCGGACTTCACGAGTATGATCGGCTTGATCTTGGTGGCCTTCCGTGCAACCTCCATGAACCGTTTGCCGTCCACCACGTCCTCGATGTAGCCCAGGATCAGGCTCGTATCGGGATCGTGCATGAAATATTCAATAAAGTCGATTTCCGAGAGATCAACTTTGTTGCCGAGGCTGATGAATTTCGAGAACCCGACGTCATTCCCGATGGCCCAGTCCATGATGGCGATTCCCATGGCGCCGGACTGGGAAAAGAAGCCGATCTTGCCCTTGGGCAGCATGTCGGCCGCGAAGGTGGCGTTCATATCGTTCGCGGTGTTGATGAGACCCAGACAGTTGGGCCCGAGGATGCGGATGCCCTGCTCTTTGCCGATCCTCCCGAGTTCTTTTTCGAGCAGCGTGCCGTCCTTGCCGGCCTCTTTGAAGCCCGCGCTTATGACGATGGCTGACTTGATGCCGGCCGAGGCGCACTCGCGAAGAGAAGCGGGAACGTATTTTGCCGGGATAACGATCACGGCGAGGTCCAGCTCCTGCCCGATGTCCGCTACTGTGGAATAGGCCTTGAGCCCGAGGATCTCGCCGCCCGCAGGGTTTACAGGATAGAGCCGACCCGGAAACTTGAACCGCTGCAGGTTGTTCAGGACCGCATGGCCGACTTTCTTTGCATCAGCGGATGCACCGATGACCGCAATGGCGCCGGGATTGAACAGGGATTCGAGCATAGCTCTTTAAGTGTAGTAGAGAAACAGCAAAGGGTCAAGGGTGAAAGAGGGATACTCGACTGCTGCTTTCATATGAGGGGAAGCACTGTCCTTGTTTCTGCTATACTTCATTATAGAATAGGGAGACATTTCGTCGTGGCTCTTCAGGCACTGCACAAAAAAATCGAGGGGATCAAAGCGATCTACCCGGAAAAATTTCCGACCGAGGAACGGATCTTCAGCACCATTCACCCCGGCAACCGTATCTTCATCGGCACCGGCTGCGGCGAGCCGCAATGCCTCGTAAAGGCGCTTATCAATTACGTCCGGTCCCATCCCAAGGCATTCTTCGACGCCGAGCTGCTCCAAGTCTGGACCCTGGGGGTGGCGCCCTATGCGGACGAGAAGTTCAAGGACAATTTCCGGCACAATTCATTCTTCATCGGCAGCAACACCCGTGAAGCGGTGAACCGGGGCCTCGCGGATTATACGCCTGTTTTTTTGTCCCAGGTGCCCGGCCTCTTCCAGAAGAAGCTCGTGCCCGTGGATGTGGCGCTCATTCAGACGTCGCTGCCCGACGAGCACGGATTCATGAGCCTCGGCATCAGCGTTGACATCGTGAAAGCTGCGGCGGAAAACGCGACGCTTGTCATCGCGCAGATAAACCCCCGCATGCCCCGCGTTTTGGGCGACACCTTCATCAACATCAAGGACGTCGACTTCATCATTCCCTGCGAAGAACCGCTCCTCGAATATGAGGACATCGTCGCCGACGACATTGCCCAGAAAATCGGCACCTACGTCTCCCGCATTGTTCAGGACGGCGACACGATCCAGGTCGGGTATGGCAGCATTCCGAACGCAATCCTGGCGCATCTCAAGAACAAGGAGCACCTCGGCGTGCACACCGAACTCCTGACCGACGGCATCGTTGAGCTGATGCGGGCCAGGGTCGTCGACAATTCCCGCAAGGAGCTGAACCGCGGCAAGACCGTGGCCGCCTTTTGCATGGGCAGGCACGATACCTACGACTATCTTCACGACAATCCTGCCATCGAGTTCCGGCCCGTGAACTACACCAACAACCCCACGGTGCTGGCCCGCCAGAAGAACATGACTGCCATCAACAGCGCACTTGAAATCGATCTGTCGGGCCAGGCGACCGCCGAGTCGCTCGGCAAGCTGTTTTACAGCGGTATCGGGGGTCAGGCGGATTTCATGCGGGGAGCTATCCTGTCCCAGGGCGGCAAAACGATCCTTGCGCTCCAGTCCACGGCCGAGAACGGAGAAGTCTCGCGCATCGTACCGTTCCTGAAGGAGGGCGCGGGCGTGACTCTCTCCCGCGGCGACATTCATTACGTGGTGACCGAATACGGCATTGCCTACCTGCATGGAAAAAATATCCGCGAGCGCGCCATGGACTTGATCGCCATCGCCCACCCGAATTTCCGTCAATGGCTCATTGATGAAGCAAAGGGCCGCGGCCTGATCTACCGCGACCAGGCCTTCATACCCGGAGAGCACGGCGTGTATCCCGAAGAACTCGAGGCGTACAAGACGACCAAAACAGGGTTGTCCCTTCTGCTCCGTCCGGTGAAACTGTCCGATGAGCACCTCCTGAAGGACTTCTTCTATTCGCTGTCGAATGATTCAATGTACCGAAGGTTCATCTCGACACGCACGGATATGCACCATGACCGGCTCCAGCCTTTTGTCGTGATCGACTATACCAAGGAGATGGTGATCCTTGCCGTGCTGCAGCACCAAGAGAACGTGTTGATCGTCGGCATGGCCCAGTATTTGATCGATGAGCACAGGCATATCGCCGAGGTGGCTTTCGTGGTGCGCGATGACTACCAGGGCAGGGGCATCGGCGCCGTCCTGCTGAACTACGTGACCTATCTCGCCAAGAAGAGCGGTCTCCTCGGCTTTACTGCAGCAGTCCTGATGGAAAACAGGCAAATGCTGCAATTGTTTGAGAAGATGGGCTTCAATATAGAGAAACGCACTGATGGCGGGATCTACGAGCTGACTATGTCGTTCAGGGAATAAATTCTTTTTAACTACCGAAATACGGGGCACGGAGTTAACTTCGCAAGGAATTTCGCCGTCCTCCGAGACCTTTGTGACCTCCGTGGCTAAAGAAGACCTTTGCACAACCTTGGCATGAATGGGTGATATATGAAACTATCGTGGATGTCTTTCTACAACCTGGCGCTCGCCCTGTGGGTCGGCGGCATTGCCGTCTTCACCTTCATCATCACGCCCGTAATCTTCCGCTCCTTCGGACGGGACCTCGCCGGCGAGATCGTGGGAAAGCTCTTTCCCGGTTATTTTCTCTACAATCTGATTCTCGCCGCTCTCGCACTCATTCTGTTCTTCACGGTCGCTGGAGATCACTCGAAGCCGGCGGCCCGGATCT
>JBLMWN010000253.1:0-5182 GCA_050257255.1 Betaproteobacteria bacterium
GGTGACAGCTGGGATTTCATCACCAAGCGCGCGGTGGAGCGGCTCGCTCTCGACGGCAGCATCTGCTCAAGCAGCACCAGCGTGGCTGGAGTGACAACATACAACCCTGCGGGATGTACCCCGCTGCTGCCTAACTCGTACGCAACGGGCAACGAGATCGAAGATGCAGATTCCGCATATTTTGGCACGGGCGGCGGCACCGGTGGCGGCGGTGGCGGCGGAGGGCCGATAGCGCCGGGCTATTAAACTATGAAGTCAATGATCATCACCGTTGTTCTCATGACGGCACTATCGCTCTTCGCTCGTGTACAGGCGCCAAGCACGCTTGCCATGGGTTCGAAGAGCAGTGCCGTGCAACCCCGGGACAATAAGACGGATGAGAGTCAGCCAGAAAAGAATCTGGACAAGCAAGCCGGAGATGGCCTTTCATCGACAGGGAGCGGTACCCATAACAAGGGGCAATCACCTCCGGAGAAAAAACCTCGTCTGAAATACCGTGATGCGCCCGGATGCTCATGTTAGCGGGCGAGGCGTCATGACGCATTTCGTTCAACCTATCGGTCCAAAAAGGAGGATATCATGACAATGGTAAGATGCATCCGATCCGCCCTGCCGATCGGGGTACTGCTGGCGTTTCTTGCATCCCTCGGCGTGTCTGCTGCCTCTGCGCAGCAGGCGGAACCTGCACAAACACAAGCCACCCAGCAGGTAGCGAACGCACTGTCTTCGATCAAGTTGAATTATGCGTTTCAGCTCTACGGGCAGTGGAGGGACACGGGCTCCGGCCCCAATGGAACCGACGATACAACTGACATTTACTTCAGGAGAAACAGGCTCATGATGTCGGGACAGATGACGGACATCTACGGCTTTTACGCCGCAATTCAATTCGTTGGGGACGAGAGAATTTTCCCCGAAACGGTGTCCGAGACGCCACGGAAAGACTTCGACGTCATCGACACGTTTCTCGTCGCGGACTATACGGATGCCTTCCGGATCCGTGCAGGACTGACCAAGGATCCGCTGATACGGGAAGACAATGAGAACTGTTTCGCTCCGCTGAGCGTGGACCGCTCCTACTTCGTCTACACGGATTTGACGCGGCTGAACCGTGATTTCGGCGTCGTTGTCTGGGGAAATCTCGCTGATGCGCTGGTCCAGTACAGACTGGCGGCCATGAAAGGCAACGACGACATCAATGATCCGAAGAGCACCCTGCGTTACACCGCGCGGGTCCACCTCTCACTCCTGGACCCCGAATACTCGCTTGTCTACAGCGGCACCTATCTCGGCAAGAAAAAGGTCCTCACCGTGGGCGCCGGGTACCAGACGGAGTCGGATGCGGTATACGGAAATGTTGCCGGCAAGGATCTGGTCAAGGACTACCAGGCATATACCTATGACGTGTTTTTCGAATATCCGACGCCTGCGGGAACGTTCACGGTCTCCGGTGCCTATCTGAAAGAAGATTTTGATGGGGCGTACAAAGGCACAGATCCCGATCCCCGGAGTATCGGCATCAATGGAGAGAAAAAGGGATGGTATACAAAAGCGGGCTATATGCTGCCCGATTCCGATCTTCAGGTCTTCGGCCGTTATGAAAAATGGCGATTCGCAGAGCTTGTCGGAATTTTTGATCAAGAGATAAAGTGGACTGCGGTCGGCCTTAATTATTATTTCAGAGGCCAGGATATGAGGTTTACCCTTGAATATTCAACGAATGACTATGAAAAGGAAGACACATTCAACAAGGACTACAAAACGGTAACAGTTATGCTCCAGTTCCGAATTTGATGTATGATTCTTGCCTGAAGGCGCGGCTTCAGGAGGTGTAAAGAAGGAGATCCTGGATCTTTGCAAAGCAAGAAGTGTAACAATTGCCGGATACGGTGCGAATCCTGTTAAATGAGAAGGCTTAGAGGTAATTCTCTAAGCCTTTAATTTTGGCAGGCTTGTCGGGTCCCGCAATTATGAAACCTCTGCAAGACCATCAGAGGTCAACGTGCGCGTTTGCTCGGCTTCGGGATGACAATGGCGCCTTCGCTGAAGTTACCCAGCACCTCAGCCTGCCCTTTCAGGTACAGCCGCCCCACGAGCGCTCCGGTCACCGCATCGAGTTCGTCGCCGTTCATATTCCTTGCAAGGCCCTTAAGCCCGAGCTTTTCCAGGCCGCGGCGTAAGTGAGAAATCCCTCCCTGCTTGCGCGTTATTTTCCAGATGTCCTGCGCAGCACCGGGGTAGATTTCGATGACGTCATAGCCGCGCTGCATCAGCAGCTCTTTGAGCCTGATGCCGCGCACCGTAAGAGAGCGCATGGGGCCGAGCGTGATCGGAAAGAAGCGAATGCCACGTTTAAGAAGCTCACGATCACAGCGCCGGAAATGCTCTCCGGTCCGATTTTCCATGGACACCCTTCCGGGCGGAAGGCTGAGCGGCGCGTCGATGGCGACAAGGGACGGCCGGGCCGTTTCGATGAAGGCGAGGATTTCTTCGTCGGAGTGCACGGTCGAAAATGAAGAAACAGTCATGTTTTTGAGGAGGCAAATTCCCGTGTTTCGCCTCGGACTGCCGGCGAGATCCACGCCGACTACAAACGTAGCGTTGGTGCCGGAAGTCTTCATATTGGCTTCAATCCGTTCTTGCAAACCTCTCCTTGACTATCATCCTTCTTTTGCCAATGTACCCTGACGCCATGTAGTTGGTCGTATGCATGATTGTGTAGCGGCCTTTGACGTCCATCACGATGACCCCCGCACTGCCGCCGATGCGAAGGAGCCCCGTGAGCGACAGTCTCGCGGAGCGTGAGGGAGACAGGGTCTTCATGTTCATACTGATCTCCTTGGCAAGGGAGAGACGTATGATGTGTTCTCCCATTCCTGTGCACGATACGGCTCCGGAAGCATTGTCCGCGTAAGTGCCCGCACCGATGATGGGGCTGTCGCCGACCCTTCCCGGAAGCATGGCAGATGCTCCGCCGGTGGACGTGCCTGCGGCAAGATTGCCGTGGATATCCAGGGCCACAGCGCCGACGGTGGAGAAACGCTCGTCGTACATTGCTACAGTCTCTCTTTCCTGTTTTTTTATCCGCTCAAGTCTTCGAAGCGCCTTTGCATCAGGCCAGGGAAGCGGTTCAAGGTCCTTTGCAATCACTCCGGCCCCTAGATTGCTCAGCATGACGTGGGGCGTGTCCATGATCATCCGGGCGGCTTTTATGGGGTTACGGATCCCCTCGAGGCCAAGCACCGCGCCTGCTTGCAGGTCTTTCCCCTCCATCAGGGACGCATCCAGTCTCCTTACGCCGTCCAGCTGCAGCTCGCCCCCAGCCCCGGCGTTGAAAAGTCCGCTGTCTTCCATGATGGTTATCGCCATGACCACTGCATCCAGGGCCGTCCCGTTGTCCTTTAAAACTGCGTGTCCTTCTGCGAGGGCTTCGGAGAGTTTTTGCAACGCCTTTTTCGTCGGCCTTCTTTTCCCCGCGCCGCCGTGTACAATCAAAATCATATCGTTCACCTATTTAGCCGCACCGAGGGCAGAGAGAAAGACAATAAATCGAGTTCTCCTTTTCTCTCCCTATTCCGGTTTTCTTTGCAGACGCTTTTTCTTGATCTCCCTGCCCAGCCGCACAAGTGCCGCTTCGAAATCGGGGAAATCCCCTTTCCTCATTCCCGCATCCTTCCAGGCCTTCATCAAAAGTTCGAGAATCTTTCTCCTGTCCCTCGCCTGTTTCTTGATGATGCCGATATCTTGTGCCGCCCCAACCACCGGCTCCAGGGGAAGGGGTTTCGCTTTCTCCCAGATCCCCCTCATCTCCCTGAGAAAGATATTCACCGTCACGTCTCCGATCCCTTTGGCCAGGGACTTGAGCTTCTTCTCCAGATCATCCGGGTCAGTTGCTGCGGCATGGAGTACATTCAGATCACCCCCGTAAAGGTCCATCAGGTTTTTGCTCAGGTCAAGGAGCTTCGTGGCTGTTTTAAAGTCATACCGGACGTATCCACCCTTGTCCAGGACAGCCACGAGGCCGTCCCAGCCCGTGTTAAGAATAACCTTGGGAGACAGAATGTGGTTTGTCTTCATCTCGTGGTAGGTGTGGTTCACAATGGTCTCGGATATCCGCGCACCGAACAGTACGGAGGCAAAGAACCACTTGAATATCTCGTCCGGCTTTCCCGAGGACAGGTCGATGCCCATCTGGACGGAAAACCTTCCCTGATATTTTCCCATCAACGTTGTAATGGTCGTCTTTTTCAACATAAGCGGGCCGCTGCCGATATGTCAGTCGTACAAGACCATAGCGTAAGCTTATCCCAGGGGATAAGAAAATGCAATTGCCTGGAAAACATCGTGCAGGAAGGTGCACATTTGGCCGCACCTGGTGATCGTGCATTTATCTGCTGCTTTTGTTGTACATAACGCCGGCATCTCCCCTTGACATGTTCGCACGCAGAGATATATTTAAATTGAGTTGTCGGTTCCCCATGTTGAGGAGGAAAAATAAAAATGAAAAATTTAAGATTGATTCTGTTAGTTTCGTTCGCGATTGTTCTGATTGCCTCCCTTGGAATGGCAGCCGCGCCCGGCTTCAAAGCAAAACTGACGGGCAAGGAGGTCGTCCCGGCTGTCACGACGAAAGCCACAGGCGAGGCAGATTTCAAATTGAGTAAAGACGGCAAGGAACTCAGCTATACGCTCACGCTGAAAAACATCGAAAATGTCACGGCGGCGCATATCCACGCTGGAAAGAAGGGCGATAACGGCGCGCCGGTCGCAGGCCTCTTTGCAGGGCCGAAAAAGGAAGGTAAATTCAGCGGAGAGGTTGCAAAAGGGACCATCACGGATAAAGACCTGTTCGGTTCATTGGCCGGGCAGACGATCGGAGACCTTGTAAAAATGATTCAAGAAGGAGGCGCCTACGTCAACGTCCATACTGACAAGTATCCGGACGGCGAGGTGCGCGGTCAGATCAAGTAGCGTCGCACGCGATCGTTCTCAAAATCCTATGATGGTTGTTGATAAAGCGGAGCCGGGTCTGATCATGGCTCCGCTTTTTTATGTTAAGCTGCATGTTGTCTGAGCAAGAAGCTGAAACAGGCGAATCGGGTAGCGTAGCGGCGCTTTTTTCCATTCTAATATCGCAAATGATCCAAACATGAGTAAAAATAACGCCGGGATGCTCCATTTT
>JBLMWN010000254.1:0-4302 GCA_050257255.1 Betaproteobacteria bacterium
GGGCCTTTATGACACGGAAAACCTGCGAGCGGAGGTGCAGTACCAGAGAGGGGCGCACATCTTTGATGCGCCTTCCGACGGCAGCACGCTGACGGGACCCGTCAGGCACAATCTCGGCGACATCGACTGGGTCGGAGGCGTTGTGATGGGCAAGGTGAGCAACTTCAACCTGTTCCTCTCCGCCGCCCAGAGTCAGACCCATCCCAATAACCAGCTGTTTGAAGTCGACGCCGGTCCGGCGGGCCTTATTCCCGTTGCCGGATTGATGTACGATGCCGGTGGTGCCGCCCAGAGCCTGACCGGCACCGCCGTGTATGTCGGGGGCCGCTATGACATCGATTCCACGGGAACGAAGATCGGCGCCGAATATAATCAGGGATCGAAAAACTGGATCGGCATGGTGCCTGCCTCAGACGACATATGGACGGGCAAGCTCGGGACCCGCGGCAGCGTCTACGAAATCTATGTCATCCAGGAGCTCAAGAACAAGCCCATCTCCAAGAAAGGAAAGGCCTTTTTCAAGCTCGGCTATCAATACTATAAGTTCGACTATACCGGCAGCAACAACTGGGTTGGCGCTCCGAAGAAGATCTCCGACCTGGCAGCCACCCCTGCGAATGCTCAGATGCTTGCACCAATCGAAAAGGCGACCGACATCTATGCCACCTTTGAGGTCCGGTTCTAAGCTCGACAGGTGCGGGCGGTTCGCCCGTTGATTATTATTCAACGAGCGCCGCGAAGGGCTTCAAATATTCTACCTGTGCCCGTTCTAATGACGTGGGCCGGTTTTAACGAGTTCTAGATTGCTCCAATAAAATACGACTCCATTTTTCATTGAAGGGGCATTTATGGATTGTATGTCGGATTTAACTTGCGTGCCGCATCCCCCCGATCCGAGCATCCAAACCTGTCAGGAGACAAAGAAGAAGGTACTGATCGTTGATGACGAGTATCTCATCAGATACTCGATGCAGATACTCATCGGACATGAGGGATATGAGGCCTTGACAGCAGAATCGGGGCTTGAGGCACTCCGTCTTTTGGAAGAACACAAGCCTGAAATCGTCATCCTGGATGTCCACCTTCCCGACTCAAATGGTCTGCTCATTCTGAAAACGATCAAAGAAATCAGTCCTTCGGCGACCGTTATCATGGTGACAGGCTGTCCTGATATCGAAAGCAGCGTTGAGGCGATGAAGATGGGAGCCCTCAATTATCTGGAGAAACCAATCAATATCGATGAGCTGAAAGCCCTGATGCATGCCACGGAGCAGCAAAGTCCACGGGAGTATTAACCGGGCCAACGGGACAGTTTTATATTTACGACCGATGCCACGCAGAGTGTATCCATACAAAATGCGCTAAGAAGGAGGTAAATGTATGAAGGTTTTTAAAAGCATGGCGGTACTCGCTTTTCTCGTTCTGCCCCTAGCACTTTTTGCGCCCGTGAATGCGCGTGCAGCAGGGACGAAAAAAGCGGCCACCATCGACGAACTGGCAAAGATGTACGATTCAACCGGCTGCAAACAGTGCCACGAGGGCATCTACAACGATTGGGAGAAGTCGATCCACTCCCGCTCCATCTTCGGCACCGGCAGGACCGCAGCGACCATCAAGACCACGGTCTCCGTGGGCCTCATGGGCTGGCAATACTCGGGCGTAAAAAAACCCGAGAACGTGACGGTCAAGCATCTCATGATCTGCGCGAAGTGCCATTTGCCGCAACTTGCCGACGCCACGGACGATGTGGCCAAGGAGATCGTGAAGAACGCCTACATCTACACGGACCCCAAGTCCGACGATGCGGCGCGGGAGAAGGCCATCTCTCAGCTGTCGAAGGTGAACATCAATTGTCTTATCTGCCACCAGCGCAACGCCATCACGCACAAGTGGGTGGACGGGTTCCCGGAGAAAGACACGGTCTACGGCTTCAAGGATGGCGCGCATGCCGACGCAGCGCACCCGAAAATGAAGAAGAGCCCGATCATGGACGAGTCCATTCTCTGCGGCCAGTGCCACGGTTTGGGGCCAAACTTCGAGCTTGAGAACCCCTCGCAGTGCGCCACGCTCTACGGCAGTTACCTTTGGGCTTATCGCGCAGAGGGCGGCCAGGAAAGCTGCCAGGAATGCCATATGAAAAAGAGCCACCTCGGACATAACATGCAAAGCTACCGCGATCCGGGCATGGCCAAGGCGGCGGTGGACTTCAAGGTCGAGACCCTTGGGTATCAGTGGCGCGACGGCGCGAAGATGGTTCCCCAGGCCCAGGTCAGGGTCGAGATGATCAACCGCGCAGGACACTCCATTCCCGACGGCTGACCAACCCCCAACCGGCTGGTCCTGGAAGTGACCGCGAAAGATAGTAACGGTAAAGAGTTGTTCAAGCAAACGAAGATATACATGCCTATTCCCCAGCAGCTGGGCCGCGGAGACAAGATGGGCCGCGGACCCTATGAAAAGAGCGGCATCCTCCGCGATACCAGCCTGCCGCCCGGCAGGCCCGTACTCGAAAAATTCGATATTCCCTTCCCCGTTGAAGAGGTCAAGCAGGGTGATACGGTGAAACGAACTATCCTGGATTACGACATGACCGTCGACGTGGAGCTGATGTATCTGCCTTTCGGCACCAAGGAAAGCGGACAGTTCACGTGGCAGAAGGTCACGAGGAAGGTGAGCATCGAAAAAGGCGGGGTATAAAAGAAATATTGAATTGAAGACAGCGCTCAACGCCGTCGGATCGCAGGCGCCTCCCCCTGCGTTCTGCCGGCGTTTTTTTATTTGCGGTATCGTGCTGTAAAAGATTTTACGCAGGGAGGTCAGGCATTGACTGCGGGACCTGGGAAGGTTGCAATGCTGATCTTGGGTCACAAGACGCGCTCGGTTTTTGATCGATACAATATCTAAGGGAGGCAGATCAGCGAGTGCTTCTGAAAAAATTAACGTGCTTCACCAGGGATCTACTGAAAAACTTAACCGGCGCGCTGACAGTTATGAAACAGTTGTAAGGCAGCGTTTAGAGGGGATGAAGCCGGAAGTGTTTGAAAAGGAATTGGTGCAGGCGGTCGGAATCTCCCGCGCTCCGCTTCACGAAGGGGCCTGCCCCCTCGTGGACTCCCCCATAGCATAGGGGAATCCTTCCCCCCATACCCCCTTGTTCGCTTCCTCCCGTCGAAAAGCAAAAAAGATCGGGAAAATCCCGATCTTTACATTGGTGCCGGCGGTCGGAATCGAACCGACATGGAGTTGCCCCCGGCGGATTTTGAGTCCGCTGCGTCTACCAGTTCCACCACGCCGGCACGGAATAAAAGTTACACTATCATCATTTTCCTGTCAAGTAAAAAGGCTTGCATCTTCCTCCTTTGCTTTGTATAATGACCATCTATGCTCACGGGTTACAATACCGACTTCAAATTCCAGGGTAAAGTCTACCACGTACAAACCGAAGACGGCGGTAACAGCAGCCCGTACATAACCTCACTTTTGTACCATCAGGGGGCGATCCTCGCGTCGCGCAAAACGAGCTACGCTGATATTCTCAAGGCTGATTGCCTGGATGAAGTCGTGCGGGAACTAATGATGGAGCAGCACAAGCAGATGATCCGCGACCTGATGCAGGGCAAACTCGAGATACACGACGCTCCGCACGAAGTGACGTATCAGCCCGCCCCGGGACCGAAGGCCAGTCTCGCGCCGATAACCGCCCCGGCAAAGGCGAGGGAAACGGGGAGACCAGCGCCGGCATCGGCGCCAAAAGCGGCTCCTCCGAAGGAAGATGTAAAGGAAAAGAGTCTCGACGATATTATCCTGGATTTCCTCGCGCAGGAGCAGAAGGAAAGAAGCCGGGGGCAGTAAGTTCGCCGCCGCGAAGTATCTTAAAAAGCACAGACCATCACGCACCGTGCCGCGCTGCCATCACCAGGTTTTCCCCTTCCCGAGAAACCTCAGCGCGATCGTGCCGGTTTGCATCAGATCACAACGCCGGGTTACACAGGAGGTTTTTCGCATGGCAGTTACGAAGGAGCAATTAAAGACACTGACGGACAAGGCCAGAAAAATCCGGATCGACATCCTGAAGACGCTGACCCAGTGCGGCTCAGGCCACACGGGCGGCAGCCTTTCCGCAGCCGATATTGCGACGGCGCTCTACTTCTATAAAATGAAATATGATCCGAAGAGGCCCGACTGGAAGGGCCGCGATCATTTTATCCTCTCCAAGGGCCACGCGGCGCCGCTTTTGTACACGGTGCTCGCCCACGCAGGGTTCATCGAACACGCCGAACTCTGCACGCTCCGCAAGCTCGG
>JBLMWN010000255.1:0-5828 GCA_050257255.1 Betaproteobacteria bacterium
TCCGAAGAAATGGGGATAAGAAAATTCGGAGAAGGCAAGAAAATCGTGCTCGCAGACCCCATTGACGGGAGCAACAACGCGAAGAGCGGAATCCCGTTTTTTTCTACATCCCTGGCGCTTCTGAACGGCGATACGCTGGAGACCCTCACCGTTGGCTACGTCATCAACCTTGCCGTGGGTGACGAGTTCTGGGCTCTGCGCGGCAAAGGAGCGTACAAGAATGGAACGCGGATAAGAACATCGGCCACGCAAGGCATCACGATCGTTGCATATGAGGCGTCGTCACCGGCGACTGATATCCCGAGGATCATGTCGCTGATCGGGCAGGCGAGACGCACACGCTGCTTCGGCTCGACGGCTCTCGATCTTTCGTATCTTGCTTCAGGAGCCATCAGTGTCTTTACCACGGCAACAGCTTCACGCGCCTTCGACTATGCCGCCGGAATGCTGATCCTGAAGGAAGCGGGCGGCGTGATCACCGATATCGAGGGGCGGACACTGGACGATATTATTGTTGGGTTGGAAAGGACCGTGCCGTTGCTCGCGAGTAAGAACGATTCTACCCACGTGATGGCGCTTCATCTGCTCGTTCCGCATCGACAATAACACCCGGCAGTATTGACATACTATCCTTTTTATGTAATTATGAAGTATGGCATTGGTAAATCATACAACGCGTGAAATCAACGCGAAAATCGTGTACTACGGCCCGGGCCTTTGCGGGAAGACAACAAACATCCATCTGATCTATCACCGCATCGCTCCCAACCAGCGGGGGAAGCTCATCTCGCTGGCGACGGAGACGGACAGGACGCTGTTCTTCGACTTTCTCCCCGTCGAGCTCGGCACCATCAAAAATTACAAAGTGCGGTTTCACCTCTACACGGTGCCCGGTCAGGTGTTCTACAACGCCACGCGGAAGCTCGTGCTCAAAGGCGCTGACGGCGTTATCTTCGTTGCCGATTCTCAGCGGGCCATGCTGGACGCAAACCTCGAGAGTCTCGCGAACCTCCGCGACAACTTTGCAGAACAGGGCGTCAATATCGCCGAGTTTCCCATGGCGATCCAATACAACAAACGCGACCTGCCCGATATCCTTTCGGTTGACGAACTGAACGCGGCGCTGAATCCGAGGGTGGTCCCGTTCTACGAAGCAATTGCAACGATGGGCGACGGCGTGCTGAAGACGTTCACTGCCATTTCCAAGCTCGTGCTGCAGGACATGCAAAAGTATCCCGAGCGACATAACTTCTCGCTCACCGATATCGTCAGCAAAGGCGAGAGACGACCGCAGCCTGCCGAGGACATCATGAAGGACATCCCGCCTGCCGAACCGTCGATGCCGGGCGCGCCCATGGCAGAAGCGAGGTCTGAGATGGCCGAGCTCGAGAAGGCCGTGGACGCCGGCATGAAGGTGAATCTCGGGAACCCTTTTACGGACGACAGCATTATTATCCTTCCTTTCGACGTCACTACCGGAGAGCGGCAGGATCAGTATCAGCTCCAGGTCGCGATCGATATGGAAGCGCCCATGTCCAAACGGTTTAAAATCGTCGTAAAGAATTTTCGGAAGTGATGTTTTGACGCTGAAGAGATAGAGTAACACTGTGTCGGGAAGAGGCATCATGTCTCAATGAACGGCGGAGGGAAGCGTTGTCAAGGGTTTCAGTCGTGAGGTACTTATGTCGAAGGTGACCGCACTCATACCAGCAGCCGGCATGGGAAAGAGGATGGGCAAGACGGTTGCGAAGCAGTTTTTGACGCTCGGCGACAAACCTATGCTTGCCCACACGCTGCTTGCATTCCAGCGCGCTACGGTGATCGACGAGATCATCCCGATCCTCTCCCAGGAGGATTTGGAAGCGTGTCTTCAGGAAATTATCGAACAATACCATATAACCAAGGTGAAGACTCTCGTCGTGGGAGGGAAGGAGCGGCAGGATTCGGTGGCCAACGGCCTGCATAAACTCGAGAGGGATGCTTCGGTGGTGCTCGTCCATGACGGAGTGCGGCCCTTCGTAACGCCGGAGATGATCAAAGAGGCCGTGGATCACGCCAGGAAGGGCGAGTGCGTGACCGTGGGTGTACCGATCAAGGACACGATCAAAGAAGTCAGCGACAAAGGGATAGTCCGCCACACCCTGGAACGCAGCAGGCTCTGGGCCATCCAGACACCCCAGGCATTTCCCGTCAAGACCCTGAAACATGCGTATGAGGAAGCCTCCAAACAACACACGTACGGAACCGACGATGCCACACTGGTGGAGCGGGACGGGGGATCCGTACGGGTGATCATGGGCAGCTATGAGAACATCAAGATCACGACGCCCGAAGACCTTCTGCTGGCGGAGGAGATTTTGAAGAGACGGTATGATGCGAATCGGAACTGGCTATGATGTCCACCGCCTCACGGGAGGCCGCAAACTCATAATCGGCGGCGTGGATATCCCCGCTGAGCAGGGGCTGTTGGGCCATTCCGACGCGGATGTGCTGCTTCATGCGATTTGCGACGCGCTGCTCGGCGCGGCTGGACTCGGGGACATCGGCCGGCATTTTCCCGATACCGCGCCGGAGTATAAGGGAATATCGAGTCTCACCCTGCTTGCAGAGGTGCATCGCCTGCTCACCGAGGCCGGCTTTCGCGTGAACAATGTCGACGCAACCATCGTGGCTGAACGTCCGAAGATGGTGCCGTACATCCCCGCAATGATTGCGAACATTGCGGCAGCGGTCGATGTCGATCGGTTGGCGGTCAACGTGAAGGCAACGACGACTGAAGGGCTAGGCTTTACGGGGAAAGGTGAGGGAATGGCGGCGTATGCGGCCTGTACGATCATCAAAGAGGAGTGAACATATGAGAGCAGGCATATTCATCGCAGCCGGCCTTCTGGTTGCTGCGTTGACGGCTTATGCGCAGACCAGCGACCGCACCGGTGAGCAGAAACAGGCACAGTCACAGGAACAGAACGAGAAAAAAAACTACCTGTACCAGTGGATTGATGACAAGGGCGTTACGCATATCACCGATGAGCTCGGTAAGGTCCCGAAGAAATACCGCGACAAAGCCCTTACATTAGAGTCGCCGAAGGAGGGTGAGGCGGCGCAGGGACAGCAGCAGAGAGTTGCTCCTTCCGACTACACTCGTGAGGAGCAGAGAGACGCGGCTCAAAAGGCGTATTGGCAGCAGCGCATGAGAGCGGCGAAGCAAAGACTGGCCGATGCGGAGCAGCGCTATCGGAATCTCGACCAGAGACGTACTGAACTGTTGGGAAGATGGGGAGGCGTAGCTTCCGGACGCCTTCAAGAACGTGAAGAGGCCGAACGCATTTCCAAGGAGATGCAGCAGGTGCAGCATGAGATCGACGACGCCCGGAATCAGGTCGAGAACACCATTCCGGATGAAGCGCGCAAAGCAGGGGCGGAGCCCGGTTGGCTGCGGGAGTAATAGAGGCAGTGAGTAGCGTGAGGAGTAAGAAGTAAGAAGTAAGAAGTGAAAAGAAAGAAGTATCCCTGACCATCCTTTACCTTTCACGTTTCATGTAAAATGATCAACACCTGTCGTAAGATAAAAAATGATTTCCACGCTGCCCTCTCCATGGATCCTGCTGCAACGAGCAGGCTGGAAGTCGCCCTTACCTATTCAGGATTCCATGCACTGCTGTTCCATCGCTTAGCCCATTGGATGTGGAAGAAACGAATCCCCTTTATTCCACGCGCATTATCGCAGTTCGCACGGTTCATAACCGGTATCGAGATCCATCCCGGGGCTACCATCGGGTCGGGACTCTTCATCGATCATGGGATGGGCGTGGTGGTCGGAGAGACCACGGAAATCGGGGACAATGTCACGCTTTTTCAGGGGGTGACGCTCGGGGGAACCGGCAAACAGCGCGGCAAGCGTCATCCGACGCTCGGGAGCCACGTGGTCATTGGCGCCGGCGCCAAGGTGTTGGGTCCGATCAAGGTCGGCGACTATGTGAAGATCGGCGCGAACTCGGTCGTGCTTCAGGATGTGCCGGACCACTCCACGGTCGTCGGCATTCCGGGGAAGATCGTGAGGATCAAGGATGAGCGGGTTCCTGATGAAGCGCTCTTGGACCACATTCACATTCCGGACCCCATTGCTGATCGGCTCATCGAATTGCAACTTCAGATTGATACATTGAAGAAGGAATTGGAAGATATCAGGAAAAAATGATATATGATCTATGACGTATGATCAATCTTTAAGCACTTTTCCGCTTTGAATCATTCCGGCATCATGCATTTGGATGTGGAAATTTTTATCCCTCAATGATCTTATAGCTGTGCGTTATCGTTCCCGCCTTTGCCAGCGTCGCACCCACAGAGCAGTATTTATCTAAAGACAGTGAGATGGCGCGTTCCACGGCCTCTTTTTCCACTCCCTTGCCTTTCACGACGTATTCAATATGCACTTCCTTATATACATGAGGAAAATTTTCAGCCCTTTCTCCTCTTACGTTTACCTCAAGACCAGAGACCTGTTGGCGTTTTTTTCTGAGTATAGATATCACGTCCATTCCTGAACAGCCCCCCAATCCTACGAGCAACAGTTCCATGGGGCGGAACCCCGTGTTGTGACCACCCGCAATGTCGTCGGCGTCCATGGTCAATGTATGTCCGGAAGTTGCTTTCCCACCAAACTGCATATCCTTTATGAGCTTTACTTGTGCTTCAACCATTGTATTTTTTCTCCAAGCTGATGAGATTAATGAAACGAAAATTTTTCCTATCGTATCAGATACACCGGTTAAGTGTCAAGAATGGGTGATGGAAGTGATTCTGTCACAGGTTTTAATATAAGGAGAAAGTTTTCATAATGACGATAGAGGCATTATATATTTTGGTAAAAAAGCCAAAAACACATTATTGTAATTATTAGATATAAAAATCAATTTGTTTGCAGAAAATTTCAGGAAGGCTATGGTGTTCATACCTTTTTTCATAAACGTATATACGATTACCAGCAAATATAAGATTTTGATTAATAACTGGTTTGATGCTAAAAATTTTAGTCATAGCACTGGCAGACATATTGCATTTTTATAAAGTTCGTTTAACTATCATTTAGATAAATGTAACTATTTGTAAGTATTTAATTGTTGCGGGTATATTCTAAATCGTGAAAATTATGGATGGTTATGATGTAATTAGTTTTTTTTATTTGACTAAAAGAGGTAGTGCACATACAATCTCTTGTCCTAAACTATCGAAGCACAATACGCCGAGATAGTCGCGCTCACCCACCTGACCCAATTATATTTTTATGTTTTGTCACTTTCTTGAGAAAGGGGGACTGTTACCTTAACACCTTTAAAGAAATCCAAGTCTGCATTTTCAGGGAACCTATGGATTGCATTTGATACATTGTTCAGTCACGGTAAAGCAGGATAGTCTCAATAGCAGTTCACGTAATGCACATAATGTATGAGATAAATCAATAAGGAGGATTTCCTAATGAGCAAAGATGGCAAGACACCGATGCTTGACGACCTGGAAAAAGGCGCATGGCCGAGTTTCGTAAAAGAGATCAAGAAGGCCGCAACGAAAAGTAATACGGCTCACGATCTGCTCGGCATCCTTGAGAGATCGTACAAGGACAAAGTTACGCACTGGAAGCACGGCGGAATCGTTGGCGTGCTGGGCTATGGCGGCGGCGTTATCGGCCGCTACTGCGACCTTCCCGAAGAATATCCGGGCGTGGCACACTTCCATACCGTTCGTATCAACCAGCCCGCCGGCTTCTATTATAAGGCGAGTGCGCTCCTCGAGATTATGGATATATGGGACAAGTACGGCAGCGGCCT
>JBLMWN010000256.1:0-8673 GCA_050257255.1 Betaproteobacteria bacterium
TTGATGGCGTCTTTGATCATTGCCAACGCCTCTTCAACCGTATCTCCCTGCGATGAGCACCCCGGGAGCGCCGGACACGCCGCCCAGAACCCGCCGTCTTCGGTATCGGGATGGAGAATCACATCATAGGATTTTCTGCTCACCGTGACCTCGTACTTCCGGTCCCGGCTTATCTTCTTCACTTCTCCTTTGAGTTCTTCGATCAGTTCCCCGATAGCCAGGGCAAAGACCATCTGCCCCCGCGCCAGCGTATCGAGGATCTTTTCCTTTTTGTCGGCAAGCACGAAGATGGTCCCGCCGTCCGTCAGAAACCGCATTTCCGCGAGGGGTTTTCTAATGTCAGGGAAGTTTTTCTTAAGGTAGGTGATGGACTTCCGTATCTTCTGGAGCGACACACCTTTATCGATCAAAATTTTCGCGACCTTGAGCTGGACGATGTCTTCGAATGAGTACAGCCTGCCCGTGCCGTGGCCTGCCGCTTCCTTGACCGAGGGTTTGATGAAATGCGTCCGGTCCCAGTAGTCGACCTGGCGCGGCGTGAAGCCGGTCAGTTTGACAGCCGTTTTGGCATTGAATAACAAGGAATCACCTCATGATATGATAAATACAGTTACGTATTTATATCATCATGTTGAGGTGAATATCAAGAAGTCTTTACAAATTGTAAGGTCTGGTGCACGATAGAGGATGGTTTAGATTCAATTGCAGATTACCAATTTCAGATTGAAAAACGCCTTGCGGACATTGATGCGACATCACGCTCGATATTCCCGAAGCGTCTTCTTCGCCCGGACCTTCTTTTTCTTCTCCGGAAGTGACGCTATACCGCGCTCCGGTCACTTGCCGGCGGTGTTGGTCGCAACCCACGCCGCAAAGGCCTGCATGAACTTCGCCGAGAATTCACGGGCCGAATCATCGGCGAGATTGCCGCCCTCGTCGAAGAGGTTCGCGGCATTCCCGATATAAGCCTCGGGCTGTTGCATGGCGGGGACATTGATGAACACCAGCGATTGCCTCAAGTGGTGGTTCGCGCCAAATCCGCCGATGGCTCCCGGCGAAACGCTCACCACTGCGCCCGGTTTTCCTTCCCACCTGTTCTTTCCATAGGGACGGGAACCCACGTCGATGGCATTCTTGAGCGCTCCGGGGATGGAGCGATTATACTCGGGTGTTACGAACAGGACGCCGTCGAACTTCCTAATGCGTTCCCGGAACTCGGTCCAGACAGCCGGCGGGTTATCTTCCATGTCCTGATTATAGAGCGGAAGTCCTCCGATCTCGATGATTTCGAGATCGAGAGAATCCGGTGCAAGCTTCATCATCGCCTTTGCCATTTTGCGGTTGAGTGATTCCTTGCGCAGGCTCCCCACAATTACCGCTATTCTTTTCCGTGCCATTGCCTCTCCTTTCCGTGAAGCCGCTCCCCTCTCCCTGTCAAAACAACCACCTCGCCGAAACACGCTCAAGGCAAGAACAGGTCATTACAAAGTAAGATCGCCTGCGTTTCCGGTCAGGCGTTCACCTTGACTGCATAGTACAGATACGCTGCGGCGACCGCGAAGAAAACGATCGGCGAGGCGGGCACATGAATGCCCGCGAGCAGGAGCAGCGTGGGGATGACGACGGCCGGCGTGAGTGCCACCGCCGCGAGCCGGAACACGGCATCGGAGTCGAGGGGGGCCCTGAGCTTTCTCACGAACACCATCCCGATGGCGGCGTAGATCATCAGCTGGAGGAACCGGTAGGCAAAGGAGCCCGCAAGTACGACCGGATAGGCGACGACCCCGAAATATTTCCCGAACGTCCGGACCCAGCGGTCCACAAGGTCGCGGTCGATGGAGGCGTCGGTCCCGGTCAGGTCATAGATCTTCACCTCGTCTCTCTGCTGCCTCCGGAACATGATCCGGTCCCCGGTGAGGAGCACCGTGGCGTCTGTCTGCCCGAGCGAGATGATCCTGCCCGAGGTGTCGATGACCATGAAAGGCGTGCTGCCGTCGGGCTCCAGGATGGTATACGGAACCGGCCGGTCGATCGAAACGCGGCCGCCGGCGATCGTTATCTTCGGCATCTGATCGAGGTATTTCGGGACCTCCTGCCTGATCTCCTCCGACAGGTCCCCGTGGATCTTGTATATGATCGGCAGCCAGGTGACGGCCAGGAGGAGCAGGAGGTAGAGAAAGCCCGTTCCCTTCCAGTTCGCCCGCACGTCCCGGTACAGGTCGCGTGAAAAGAAGGACAAGAACAGCGCGTGCAGCATGGAATAGCGTTTCATGGCGTCTGCCTTTTCAGTTCCGGGCGGTCCATCCCATACGAACGCCTCTATATCAATAATAGCCCAATTTTCTCGTGACCGCTGCCGGGATCGGCGGGATCCCGATCGCCACTGCCATGAGCGAAAGGGAGGGGGCACGACTGTTCAGGAGACAGGATTAAGGAGGAGTATCCCGCTCAGCCCGAGCATCATCATGCCCGAGACGAGTTTCAGGCCCCCCCTACTGCTCGGTGAGCTTCGTCCTGCCGAGGGTGACCGTAAAGACCCGGACGATGGCGAGGAGCGGAAGAACACGGATGACGTTGTAGGGGACGAGATACAGGTAGGAGGATGACCGGCACGCGGTCGAGCGTCAGGACCCTGGTGAAAACCATGGGGAATCCGGCCGTGCAGAGCGAGGACATCGAGGGTCAGGACTTTAATGTCTATATTTCGGCAGCCGATCTGGCAGGACCGCCTCGGAGGCGTTGATGCATTGAATGCCTTACGCCTGATATTCCCGCAAGGTCTTCTTTGCCCGGACCTTCTTTTTCTTCTCCGGAAGCGAACGCGCATAATCTCTTCCCGCATTGATCCATTTCGCCAAACCGGCCCGGCCCTTCCACCCCGTTTCCTTCACCATGATCCATCCGCTCATCGGCTTGCCGGTGATGGCAAAGGGCTCAACGTTTTTGTCCTTCAGGCTTTTCTCCCCCAGTTCCTTGCCCGTGCGCACGATCAGGAAGTCCTTCCAGATGCCGAAGCACATATTGCCCTTGAGCAAATAGCAGATGCCGCCGAACATTTTCTTCTTGTCCAAATTCTTCCACCGCTTCACCGCATCGTCGATCTTCTCTTCCAGCCTCTTGTTGTAGGCCATGACAGGCTCCTGATAACTTGGGGACCTGGTTCTCAAAATGCTTTTCCCTTCAGGGTGTTCTCCGGATAAGATAGACTAGGACAATTCTTTACGAATGTCAACGATTTCGATGGAGGAATTTTAAAGTGCGGAGGACGCCCCGATGAGAGCTTGAAATCACGGCTCGTGATTGATCTCTAACGGGTTAAAGAGTACGCAGTGGTACTGATAAATGCAGGATACAATACAGCGGACTGATTAATTCTCCCTTGACCGGAGGGCTTTGATCGCCCGTTCCGCCCATGCGCTGTCCAGCAGGATGGCCCTTCCCACTCCGATCAGGTCTGCTTTCTTTTCCACAAGGAGTTTCTCGGCAGCTTCTCCTTCGGTGATCCCGCCGGTAAGAATCACGGGAATGGACACAACGCTCTTGATGGCCTCGCTCAAGGGGGCAAAGTAACCTTGCCCGGTCAGCCCGGGGGGAGTATATCCGACAAATCCGCCGGAAATATGAATCATATCCACGCCTGCCTTTTCGAATGCACGGGCGGCAATCTTGCTGTCTTCGATCGTGGTTCCGCCTTCAATAAAATCCGAAGCCCCCAACCTCACCTGGACGGGAAAATCCGGCCCCACTGCGGAACGCACCGCCTCAATGGCCTGCAGGTGAATGCGAATGCGGTTGCCAATGTCCCCGCCGTACTCGTCTGTCCGCTTGTTCGTCAGGGGAGACAAAAATTGATTCAAAAGATAACCATGTGCTGAATGTATTTCCACGGCGTCGAAGCCGGCTTCCTGGACCCTGCGGCCGGCGTCTTTAAAGGCATTGACAATGTCGCCGATCTCCTGCCGTGACATCTCACGCGGCATGTCGCCTCGCCTCGGGTTCGCTGTTGCCGAGGGGGCCAGGGGTGTGGTCCCCGTGACCTCTTTGAGCCCTGCGCTTCCGGCGTGGTTGATCTGCATTGCGGCCCTTGAACCGTTCCGGTGAATGACCTCCGCCAGTTTCCGCAGGCCCGGGACCATGGCGTCATCGGAAACGGAGAGCTGATTCTCGCTTGCCTTTCCTTCCGGGGATATGTAGCTGTGCTCGATGATGACCAATGAAACATATCCGCCGCGGGATTTTTCCGCGTAGTAGTCGAGAAGCGCCTGACTTACTTTTCCATCAGGCCCGGCTTTTGCGGTAGCCATCGGCGGCATCACCAATCGATTGGCCAGAGTCATGGACCGCACTTTTAACGGTTGAAGGAGATAGGTCATAGAATGGACCGACTGTTGCATTATCAGGGCCGGATTAAAAGAACTACCCGCCAGACCACATACAATGCCCCGGGAAGCGCAAGGATCGCCGCGAGTCTGCTCCAGAAAATAGCCTTGGAAAATTGGGCCGAGACCTTATCTTCCGCTGCTTTTTCTCGTTTGGACAGTTCGGCTAATGCGCGGGCATAGAATTCATGTTCTTCCGTGTATTTGAACAGGCACGTATTCAATTCAGCGCTGGATTTCGTGGAAAATTCCGGATCGTAGTCCATGCATGGTCCTCCTGATCTTGACTTTGACTTGTTCGAAACTACGTACGCGACGGCTTTTGATGCTTTATGAACGTCCCGTTGCGGTACTCCTCAAAGGCGACCTCCAGTTCCTCTTCCGTATTCATCACGATGGGGCCGTACCAGGCAACGAGTTCGCCTATGGGCTTGCCCGAGATGAGCAGGAAGCGGACCGGCTCGCCCTGCGCCGCGACCGTCACCTGGTCGCCGTCGTCGAAGAGCACCGCGGTCTTGTTGTGAATAAAATGATCGCGCTCCATGTCGAAATAGTTCTCGCCGCTGGCGTCGTAGGCAAAGGGGTTCTTCTCATTGCAGAAGACGCCTTTGCCCTTGATCACGTAAGCAAAGACCGTGTGGCCGCGCTTGGTCCTATGGACGAACTCGGACAGGGCGGGTACGGTGATGTCGAGATATTCCGGGTCGATGACAACGTCTTTGACGGGACCCTGCTTTCCCTCCACCTTTCCGCAGATAACTTTGATCGTGGCCCCGCTCTTCGTCACGAGCTCCGGCACCTGCGGACTTTTAATGTCCCGGTACCGGGGGTCCATCATCTTGTGCGACTTCGGCAGATTTGCCCAGAGCTGAAAACCCTCCATCACGCCGTTGTCGTCTCCTTTCGGCATTTCCTGGTGGATGATGCCGTTTCCCGCGGTCATCCACTGGGTATCGCCGGAGGAGATGACGCCCTTGTTTCCCATGCTGTCGCCGTGCTCCACGTCTCCCGTGAGGACGTAGGTGATCGTCTCGATGCCGCGATGGGGGTGCCAGGGAAAGCCTTTGATATATTGATACGGATCGGTATTGCGGAAATCGTCGAGCAGCAGAAAGGGGTCGAAGAGCGGGACCTCGCTGTTGCCGAACACCCGTCGGAGATGGACCCCCGCACCTTCGATCACGGGCTTGCTTTTGAACACTTTCCGGATTTTTCTGTTCTCCGCCATGGCCGGTCCTCCCTCTTCGATAGGGTATTTATAAATGAGTATAGCGCGTTCACGAGTGCCTTTAGGGACATCCTGTAGTCCACAAGTTCCCCGCATTTATATGTAAGGATCAACTGGAGCGCTACTGCCGGACAACCAAATGAAAATCGTCGCTTACGGCATGGATCCTGCGACAAATCCGACTACCAAAGTAAGACGTGCTTGCACAGGAGGCCCTTTCCGGAGGTTTATGATGATGGAGGTATAATAGAAAGAAAGAGAAGTCGGATAGGGAGAAGGAGGTATACCCATGGTTACCGTAGCATTGTTCGTACGTCTGGAAGCCAAACCGGGAAAAGAGGCTGAAGTAGAGAGTTTTCTGAAGAGCGGTCTTCCAATCGTTCAGGAAGAGCCGGCTACAACGGCTTGGTTCGGGATCCGTTTGGGGCCGTCAACGTTCGGCATCTTCGATGCCTTCCCGGACGAGCAAGGCCGGCAGGCGCATCTCTCGGGCAGAGTTGCAGCTGCCTTGATGGCGAAGGCTCCCGAGCTCCTGGCGAAACCGCCTATTATTGAAAAAGTCGATGTTCTTGCGGTCAAGCTCCCCGAGGCCACGCCCTCGAAAGGGAGAAAGGCTGCTTAAAAATCAGAATGGCACAGGGGCATGTTGTTGCACCCGTTGCTCAGCGTTTGAAAGATCAAGGGTCGGAGAAGAATCTTCTCCGGCCTTTTTTTGATGATCAGGGCAGGTAGAATGCCTGTTGAGGGTGCTGTTTCTAACTGCAGGAGGCATCATCGTTGATGGATAAATTTTTAGTTCGCGGCAAGAGATGGAAAACCACTGGGAGGATAGCTCCATTGTTTACCTTTGTTCTGCTGCCACACTTGAGCGTGCGTGTGCGGGAAAGGAGGAGTGTGGCATGGCAGAAAGGAAAGAAAGAAATTCGCCGTGCAATGGTGCCCTGGGATCCGGCAGCGAAACTCGGGAACCAATTGACCGGTACCGGCTTATTCCCAGCCATCCGCGACGACCTTTTTCGAGCCCTTATAGGGATACTTTTCCACCAGCTTCTGGATGGGCAGTTTCTCATCACCTGCTCTCATGAAATGAAGCAGAGCTACAGACGCCCAGTAGTCATTGTAATAGTCCGTCCCCTGAAGCTGAACCGGGACTCCTTTATTGTTCACCCGGTGGCAGGCAGCGCAAGTTACCGGTCCGGCGTATTTGCCGTCAGGGCTGAATTGGAGCGCCTGCTCATGGCTTGTCAGATCAGCTGTATTCTTCGGGCCTTCGTACCGCACCGGATACAATCCATGAATGGACTCGTGACAGGACTGGCAGGCGATGGCGCCGTGGGCCTTTGAATAGCGGTAAAGCGAATACTTGTTCGGCTGGTCGATGGGGAAATAAGTTCCGCCTTCGCTCTCGACAAAGGGGGCCAAGTGACAATCGGCGCAGTGCGGCTCGCCGGCAGCCAGCCACCAATCCTTGCCCGCGGACGCTCCGTCGTAGGGCACGGGATCGCCTTCCTTCGCGTTCCAGGCGAGAAGTTTCAGCTTCCCCGCGCTGTCCTTGGAAGCCCTCACGAGTGTGGCGCCGGTATGCATTCCGTAATACGCGGAGAGGGGATCTCCTTCTGCCCCGACAAGGGGATCGGCGAAGTAAGTCCTGAATTTTTTCTCATCTCCGTTGGCCACGGCCTTGATGATTTCCTCAATCGGTTTGTTCCGTAAGGTCTTTCCTTCCTGCAGACCGACATTCTTGAGGTCGTCAAAATTGTATAGCTCGTGCGCGAGTTGGTTGTGGCAGTTCGTACAGTACAGTCCCCGGAGTTCGGAGACGGGCTTGCCGTTCTCGTCCTTCCTGCTCACGTCCCGTAAATACCATTTCCCGACCGAATTCAGGAAGAAGGGCGGTTTGACGTTCGGGTTTGTATGCGCGTCACGCCGGAGATAGCACCCGCCGCCTGCAATGCGCACATCCGAATTCGAGAAGCGCTGATTCCCTTCTTTGTCCAAGATCCAGTAGGGATTCGCTTCATCGTTCATCTCTTCCTGCTGCCAGTGCGTGGGATGACAGGCTTGGCAGCTCTGCGTCCTCCCCGCCTTGTCCGGCATGGGGATGGACGCGGCATGGGATGCGTGGATTGCCTCAGTGAGGGTCTTTGCCTTCACAGCCTTGTAGCCCGTTGAACCCGGCCGGGGCGACTGCAGGTTGCCGGAGACATTGTCCCCGTGGCAGTCGGCGCAGTTCACCGACCCCACGGAGCCAAGCCGGTTGAAGGGAACATCGGGATTATAATCTTTTAGCAGTGTCGTGCCGTGATGTTTGTCATGCAGTTCGAGCACGTTGATGGATGATTCAGACAGCCGGGCCATGAACTCCGACATGTCGGGGTAGTTCTTTTTCCAGTAAGCGTACTCTTTGTCGAACAGGGTGAGGCCTTCCTGCCGGGAAAGTTTGGCAGCCTTTCCCTCCCGCGAGTGGCAGTCGTAGCAGTTGGGAAGGTCGACGGGGTTGGCGCCGAAGAACTCGACGGGTTTTCCGTCCGCCATGACCGGCTTGCCGCCTTTATCGTTCAGCCGGACCATCGAGTATTGATAGGGCTGGAAGTCTTTGTGGGTAATCGTGCGTATGGTGCCTTTTCTCCTGCCGTCGTTGAAGGCAGTGAGGGGAAGCCCCAGCGCGTCCCAGAGGTAGGACGCCGTGAGCGTGAGCTGGATATTCTTCACCTCCGGGATCAGAGAATCGGTAAAGACCTTGTTCCCGCCCGTGCTTCCAGCATAGGCAAGAGAGCCGCCGGCAATGTTTTTGCCTGTCGGCCCCGAATCAATGGGGACCTGGATCTGTTTTCCCACGAAAAGACGTTTTGCTTCAGACCAGTCCGGGGGGACTGTTCCTTCGAGGTCTTTATATATGAAGAGGTGCGTCCAGACGTAGTTCGCCATTGTATCTCCCGGGTCGCTCATTTTGCCGTTACCGTACACATCCTTGGGCACTGACCAGTACCTCATTTTGTTTCCTTCGCTGTAGCTGTTGTCTTTGACGAAGTATGTAAGCGATACGCCGTCGTCCGGCGACAAAAG